>JAAYAV010000026.1 GCA_012719195.1 Anaerolineae bacterium
ATGATCTCCATCATGAAGGCGGGATAGGGCTGCGCCTGGAACTCCGCCCCGGTGTCCAGGTTGCGAATGCTTCCAGTGCTCAGCTCCGCCTCGATTCGCTGCCCCGACTGAATGCCCGCTACGGCCTCGGGCGACACCAGAATCGGAAGCCCGATGTTGATGGCGTTGCGGTAGAAGATGCGGGCGTAGCTCTCCGCGATGACGGCGCTCACTCCGGCCGCCTTGATGGCGATGGGAGCGTGCTCGCGCGATGATCCGCAGCCGAAGTTGGGGCCCGCGACGATGAAGTCGCCCTCCTCCACCCTCTCGACAAAGGTCGCGTCCAGGTCCTCCATGCAGTGCGCCGCCAACTGGTCCGGATCGGACACGTTGAGGTAGCGCGCCGGGATGATGGCGTCGGTATCCACGTTAGCCCCGTACTTCCACGCCTTACCTTGCAGCTTCATCTGGCTCTTTCACCTCCCTGGGCAAGCACGCGATCGAGGGCGTGCATGACAGCATCGTAGCTGGCCTCGAGCTCGATGGGCCGGTTCGCGAACCGTGACTCGACGCCGGACAGCGTGTTCTGATGGTAACCGACCTTGAAGTCAGTGAACTTGAGTCCCTGGGCCGTGCTGACAACGACGACGCGGTCATCGCTGTGGATCTCGCCGCGCTCGACTAACTTGAACAGCACCGCCAAGGCCACCCCCGTGTGCGGGCAGGTGTACATGCCGGTGCGATCGGCCTGTGCCGCCGCCTCCGCCAACTCCTGCTCGGTGGCCTGCTCCACCGCTCCGTCGAACTCGCGCAGCACCTTGACGGCCCGCTCATAGCTGACCGGGTTTCCGATCTGGATGGCGCTCGCCAGCGTGCGTTGGGCCTGGACCGGCCGGAACTCCCGGAACCCAGTCAGGTAGCTGAGGTAGAGCGGATTGGCTCGCTCGGCCTGGGCGCAGATGAGTCGCGGCAGCTTCGATATGAGTCCCAGCTCCCGCATCATCAGGAAGCCCTTCCCGATGGCGCTGACGTTCCCTAGGTTGCCCACCGGGATGATCACGTAGTCGGGCACTTCCCAGTCGAACTGCTGCACCATCTCGATGCCGACGGTCTTCTGGCCCTCCATGCGGAGCGGGTTCATGGAATTGGCCAGGTAGATGCTCTTGTCCTTGGTAAGGCGCTGCACGATGGCCATGCACCCGTCGAAGTCCGTGTCCAGCGAGAGCACCACCGCCCCGTTGGCTATGGGCTGCACCAGTTGGCCGGTGGACACCTTATCGCGCGGTAGGAGCACGACAGTGGGAATCCCCGCCGCCGCCCCGTAGGCGGCCAGCGCTGCCGACGTGTCTCCCGTCGAGGCGCAAGCCACCGCCCGTATGGGAGCGCCGGCCGCGATCATCTGCTTCACGGACGACACCAGCACCGTCATACCCAGATCCTTGAACGAGCCGGTGTGGCTGTTGCCGCACAGCTTCACCCACAGATCCGGCACGCCCAACTGCTGGCCCAGCCGCTCCGCCCAGAAGAGGTTGGTGTGCCCTTCGTACATGGACACCACGCTTTCGTTGTCCACCCAGGGGGCCACCAACTCCTTCTTGCCCCAGACACCGCTGCCATACGGCCACTCATTAGTGCGCAAGCGCTCGTAGAAGAGGCGCATCCATGCCGCCGGCGAGCGGCGCTTGAGCTGCTCCATGTCATGCTCGACGTCGAGGAGACCGCCGCAGTCCTCACACTGGTAGACGACCGTGTCAACCGGATAGGTACGACCGCAGCCCCTCACACATTCCAGCCAGGCCCGGTATGCCACGCTGTCTGCTCCTCTACCTCAGGCCCATCTCGATCATCTTCTCGGCGATCTGCACCGCGTTGAGGGCGGCGCCTTTGCGGATGTTGTCCGCCACCACCCACATGTCGAGCGCGTTTTCAGCGCTGGGATCCTGACGCACTCGGCCCACTAGCACCTCGTCCCGGCCAGTACAGAGCCTGGGGGTGGGGTAGACGGCCTCGGCCGGATTGTCAACGACCAGGATGCCGGGAGTCTCAGAAAGAAGCCGTCGTGCCTCATCGGGAGAGAGCGGGCGCTCGAACTGCACGTTGATCGCCTCACTGTGTCCGCTGAACACCGGCACCCGCACGCAGGTCGCTGTGATCGCCATCTCCGGCGCGTCCAGGATCTTGCGCGTCTCCTTGATCATCTTGATCTCTTCGCCGTAGTAGCCAGGGTACTCGTCCCTAAGGCTCGAGATGTGCGGGAAGCAGTTGAAGGCGATCGTGTGCGGGTAGACTCTAGGCTCCACCGGCTCACCGCGCAGCGACACCGCAATCTGCTCAAGCAGCTCGTCGACGGCCGCCTTCCCGGTGCCCGAAACCGCCTGGTAGGTGCTCACGACCACACGCTTGATGCCCGCCGCGCGGTGCAGCGGGGCCAGCGCCGCCACCATCTGGATGGTGGAGCAGTTCGGGTTAGCGACCAGTCCCTGGTGGGACCGCAGCGCCTCTGGGTTCACCTCCGGCACCACAAGCGGCGCCCGCGGGTCCATGCGGAAGTCGTCACCGTTGTCGATCACCAGCGCGCCGGCCTCCACCGCCTTCCATCCCCACTCTCGGGAAGCGCCGCGGGCCCCCTCTGTACCAGCGAAGAAGGCAAAGTCCACCCCATGGAGCCGCTCCATGCTGGTAGCGCTGACCCAGTAGGTGTTGCCGTCGATGTCCTCCTCACGGTCGCGGGTGGCCATCACGCGCAGCTCGGACATGGGGAAGTCCCGTTCCTTGAGAACGCGCACTATCTCCGTGCCGACCAAGCCGATACCAACTAGGGCAACGACGTACCGCTTCATGCTCACAGCTCCTGAGGAATGCCTATGCGACCAAGCACAGCCGAGGCGGCGGCAACAGCCGGCCCAGCCAGATACACCTCACTCGTGCGCGCGCCCATCCGGCCCACGAAGTTGCGGTTGGTGGTGGAGACGCACTTCTCCCCCTCGGCCAAGATGCCCATGTGCCCGCCGAGGCACGGTCCACAGGTGGGAGTGCTTACTACGGCTCCCGCCTCAACCAAGGCCTCGACGAGGCCCTCGCGCACGGACTGGAGGTAGATGTCCTGCGTGGCCGGTATGACGATGCAGCGCACGTAGGGGTGCACCTTCCGCCCGCGCATCAGCTCCGCTGCCACCCGGATGTCCTCGATGCGGCCGTTAGTGCACGACCCGATCACCGCTTGGTCAATCGCGACCGAGCTCAGCTCGGCGGCCGGAGCGGTGTTGCTGGGCAGGTGCGGCCGCGACACAGTCAGGGGGATGTCCTGAGCCCGATAGTGCTTCACGTCCACGTACACGGCGTCCGGATCACTGGCGTACACCATGCAGGGCCTCTGCGTCCGGCCCTTGACGTAGTCAACCGTGGTTTGGTCCACGGCGAACATGCCCGCCTTTCCGCCCGCTTCAATCGCCATGTTGGCCATGGTGAGGCGGCCGTCCATGCTTAGCGACTCGATGGCGGAGCCGCGAAACTCCATGGCGCGGTACAGGGCCCCGTCCACCCCAACGTCGCCGATGGTGTGGAGAATGAGGTCCTTGCCGCCGACCCACGGCTGCAGTTCGCCTTCGATCACGACGAGCATGGACTCGGGCACGCGCATCCAGATGCGCCCGGTCGCCATGGCCACGGCGATGTCAGTAGAGCCCATGCCGGTGGCGAAGGCGCCCAGCGCTCCATAGGTACAAGTGTGCGAGTCCGCGCCGACCACCACCTCACCCGGCAGAACCAGGCCCTGCTCCGGCAGGAGGGCGTGCTCGATGCCGACGCGGCCCACGTCGTAGAAGTTGGGAATGTCCTGGCCGCGGGCGAACTCGCGCACCAGCTTGCACTGCTGCGCCGAGTTGATGTCCTTGTTGGGCGTGAAATGGTCACACACCAGGGATACCTTGGCCGGGTCGAACACCCGATCCACCCCAATGCGGCCGAACTCCCTGATGGCGATGGGCGCGGTGATGTCGTTGGCTAGCACCATGTCCACGCTCGCCTCGACGAACTCGCCCGCCTGCACCTCTTGGCGCCCGCTGTGGGCTGCCAGGATCTTCTCCGATATCGTCCTTCCCATGCTCGCCTTCCAGCCCCCTGGAGTGAACTTGAGACCGGCGGGCGTGAACCCGCCGGTCGGTACCTCAGCCTGTGACTGCCGGCGCCTTGCCGGTGTTGCTCGGCTGGCGGCGCGCGGCCAGCAACTTGTTCAGGGCGGTGATGTAGGCCTTGGCGCTCGCCACCAGTATGTCTGTGTCGGCACCGCGGCCGCTGTAGACACGCACCCTTGTACCTCCGTCCGAACTCGGCACCTCGGCCTGGATGCGGATGATCACACGACCCACAGCATCGATGCCCTCGGTCACCGACTGGACGGTGAACTCGATGAGCTCGTTCTTCTCCTGCACGATGCGGTTGATGGCCCGGTACACCGCGTCCACCGGGCCGGTACCGAGGTCGGCGTCCTGCATCTCCCCGTCGGGCCCGCTCAGGCGCACCGTTGCCGTCGGGATGCTGTGGTCGCCACAGGTGATCTGCACCTGCTCCAACCGGTAGATCTCTTCGGGGTGGTAGAGCTCATCCTCAATCAGCACCTCAATGTCGGCGTCGCCCACCACCTTCTTCTTGTCCGACAGCTCCTTGAAGCGGGCAAACACCTGGTCCGCCTGAGCGTCGGTCAGCTCATACCCTAGGGCTGCCACGTGCGCCCGGAAGGCGTTGCGTCCCGAATGCTTGCCGAGCACCAGCGTGCTCTGGCCGAGCCCCACGGACTCCGGCGTCATGATCTCGTAGGTCATCCGATTGCGCAGCACCCCCGCCTGGTGAATGCCCGACTCGTGGGCAAAGGCGTTGGCGCCCACAATGGCCTTGTTGGGTTGGATGCGGAAGTTGGTGTAGCGTGAGACCATCTGGCTGGTGAAGTGGATCTGCTCGGTCACCACGTCGGTATGGCAGCCGAACTCGCTCGGGCGGGTTCGGAGCGCCATGACGATCTCTTCCAGAGCGGCGTTGCCGGCCCGCTCGCCGATGCCGTTGACGGTACACTCCACCTGCCGTGCGCCCTGCCTCACCGCCATCAGCGAGTTGGCAGTCGCCACGCCGAGGTCGTTGTGGCAGTGCACCGAAATGATGCACTTGTCGATGCCGCGCACGTTCTCCCGGATCCCCTTGATGAGGGCGCCAAACTCATCCGGCATGCAGTAGCCGGTGGTGTCGGGGATGTTGAGGGTAGTAGCGCCGGACTCGATTACCGCCTCGAGGACCTGGTACAGGTACTCTGGGTCCGCGCGGCCCGCGTCCTCCGGCGAGAACTCCACGTCCACGCACAGGCTACGCGCGTATGCCACCATATCGCGAGCCGTTCTCAGCGCCTGCTCGCGCGTCATGCGCAGCTTGTGCTCGAGGTGGATGTCGGATGTCCCGATGAAAGTGTGGATTCGGGGCCGAGCCGCGTTGCGGACCGCCTCCCAGCAGCGGTCAATGTCACCCGCGACCGTACGCGCCAAGCCACACACAATCGGCCCCTCGAGCTCCACCGCGATCTGGCGCACAGCGGCCAGATCACCCGGTGAAGCCGCCGGAAAGCCGGCCTCTATGACGTCAACGTTGAGGCGCGCCAGTTGGCGGGCGACATCGAGCTTCTCCTCGATGGTCATGGTCGCCCCCGGAGACTGCTCCCCATCTCGCAGGGTGGTGTCGAAGATGATGACTTTCTCGCTTTCTACGCTCACTACTGCCTCCCGTCCTGCAGTACGTCACACGAACCATGCCGGAACCGTTCAGAGTAAGTTCAGCAAGGCCGTCGTCCAGCGACACCACCCCCTTTCGTCTAGTGCCTCTCTCGTTCCCCTACTTGCGCTTCTTCAACCAGGGCATCATGTCGCGCAGTTCGGCGCCGACTTCCTCGATGGGGTGTTCGGCCTCGAGCCGCCGCATGGCGAGGAAGGAGGGCCGCCCGGCCATGTTCTCCAGAATCCACTCGCGGGCAAAGCTGCCGTCCTGAATCTCGGCCAGCATCTGCCGCATCTCGTCTCGGGTGTCCTCCGTGATGACGCGCGGGCCGCCTACGTAATCGCCATATTCGGCGGTGTCGCTGACCGAATAGCGCATGTAGCCCAGGCCGCCCTGGTACATGAGGTCCACGATGAGCTTGAGCTCGTGGAGGCACTCGAAGTAGGCGATCTCCGGCTGGTACCCGGCCTCAAGGAGCGTCTCAAACCCGGCCTTGACCAGGGCCGAGACCCCGCCGCAGAGCACGGCCTGCTCCCCGAAGAGGTCGGTCTCAGTCTCCTCGGCGAAGGTGGTCTCAATGACGCCGGCGCGAGTCGAGCCCAAGCCCTTGGCATAGGCCATCGCCATCTGGCGCGCCTGACCGGAGAAGTCTTGGTACACCGCCAGCAGGGCCGGTACGCCGCCGCCCTCGGTGTAGACTTGCCGCATCATGTGTCCCGGGCTCTTGGGCGCGATCATGCTCACGTCCACGTCTTCCGGCGGGTTGATCTGGTTGAAGTGGATGTTAAAGCCATGGGCGAACATCAGCGTCTTGCCCTCAGTGAGGTTGGGCGCGATGTCCTTCTCGTACACCGATCGCTGCACCTGATCGGGCACGAGCATCATGATGACGTCCGCCTCAGCGGCGGCAGCGGCGGTGTCGAGCACCCGCAGGCCTGCCTTCTCCGCCTCAGCACGAGAGCGACTGCCGGCGTACAGACCAACCCGCACGTCGAGGCCGCTGTCCTGCAGGTTGAGGGCATGGGCGTGGCCTTGGCTGCCGTAGCCTATGATGGCGATCTTCTTGCCCTTCAGCAGCCCCAGATCAGCATCGGAATCGTAGAACATGGTTGCCATGGAGAACCTCCTCGGTCTTCCGTTCGCTTAGACTCGGCTATCCTCGCGCTAAGGCGACGACGCCGGTTCGCGTCAGTTCCTGCACCCCGTAGGGTCGGAGCAGCTCCAGCAGAGACTCGATCTTGTCTTCGGTGCCGGTGATCTCCACGATCAAGGAGTCCGACGACACGTCCACGATGTTGGCGCGGAAGATGCTGGCCAGCCCGATTACCTCCGAGCGGTTGGCCGGAGTCGCGTGCACCTTGACCAACGCCAGCTCGCGAGACACGCTGCTGCCGTTTAGATCGAACACCTTGGTGACATTCACCAGTTTGTGGAGCTGCTTGGCGACCTGCTCCAAGGTCTTGTCGTCGCCCTGCACCACCACCGTCATGCGGGAGATGCCTTCCGCCTCGCTATGCCCAACGGCCAGGCTGTCGATGTTGAAGCCCCGGCGGCGGAACAGGCTCGCCACCCGGTTGAGGACGCCGGGCCTATCCTCCATCAGCGCCACTATGGTGTGTCGCATTACTTCGCCTCCTCCGGCAAGCAGCGCTCACTGGGCAGCGGCCGACGTATCATCTCGCGGACAGTCTGTCCTGCCGGCACCATGGGGTAGACGTTCTCCTCTCCCTTCACCCGGAACTCGATGATGAACGGGCCCGGATGCGCTATGGCGGCCCGAATGGCATCGTCGACTTCTTCCCTAGTGGTTACGATGAGTCCCGGTATACCGTACGCCTCCGCCAGACGGACGAAGTCGGGGCTGCCGATAGGCGTGGCGGCGTAGCGGCTCGAAAAGAACATCTGCTGCCACTGCCTGACCATCCCCAGGTAGCCATTGTTCAGGATGGCCATTTTGATCGGCAGCTTCTCTTGCGCGATGGTACCCCACTGGTTCAGGGTCATCTGCGTTCCGCCATCACCCGCCACCATCCAGACCTGCTTATCCGGGTTTCCCACCTGCACGCCCATGGCCGCGGGGATGCCGTACCCCATCGTCCCCAGCCCGCCGGAGGTGCAGAGTGAGCGCGGCAAGTCGTGGCTGTAGTACTGGGCCTCCCACATCTGGTTTTGTCCCACATCCGAGACCATCATGGCCTGACCTTCGGTCAGGGCAGAGATGCGGCTGACGACGAATGGCGGCAGCAGTTCCTCGGTTTCGTGCTTGAGAATGTCGCGCGACCGCTCCTCCTGGCGCCACTCGTCGATTAGGCTCCACCAGGGCTCGAACTCGCAGGGCTGGACAAGGGGCAAGAGCTGCTGCAGAACCAGATTGGCGTCGCCGACGATGGGGACGGTAGGAGCCACGTTCTTACCCACCTCCGCCGGGTCGACGTCGATGTGCACTATCTTGGCGTTGGGCGCCCAGGCTGAGGCTTTGCCGGTAACCCGATCACTGAAGCGCATGCCGACCGCCAGGACGAGGTCGGCCTTGTCCACCGCCATGTTCGCCGATGCCGCCCCGTGCATGCCCATGAACCCAAGACTGCGCGGGTGCGATTGGGGGAAGCCACCGATACCCAGCAAAGTCATGGCCACCGGGGCCCGATACTTCTCCGCCAACGCCGCCAGAGCCTCGAATGCACCGGCCCGGTTCACCCCGCCGCCCGCAATGATGAGGGGACGCGCGGCAGCATTCAGCAGCTCCGCCGCCATGCGCAACTGCCGCACATTCCCACGCTGCGTCGGCCGGTAGCCGGGCAGGTCGACCTTGTCCGGGTAGCTGAACTCGGCCTTGCTCATGGCGACGTTGCGCGGTAGATCGATCAGCACCGGTCCCGGCCGCCCGGTGCGTGCGATGTGGAAAGCCTCGATGAAGGCCTGTGGCAGTTCCGAGATCTCGCTGACCAGGAAGTTGTGCTTTGTGATGGGTAGCGTTATGCCGGTGATATCCGTCTCCTGGAAGCCATCTCGGCCCAACACTGCCGTGGAGACCTGCCCGGTGATAGCGACCATCGGAACTGAGTCCATGTAGGCGGTTGCTATGCCAGTGACCAGGTTGGTCGCTCCCGGGCCCGAGGTGGCGATGCACACCCCCACCTTGCCCGTGCTGCGGGCGTAACCATCGGCAGCATGGGCCGCGCCCTGCTCGTGCCGCACCAGCACGTGGCGGATGGGATAGTCGATCATGGCGTCGTAGGTATCGATGATGGAGCCGCCAGGGTAGCCGAAGACAACGTCCACGCCTTCCCTGATCAGGCACTCCCAGACCATTTGTGCGCCTGTCAGTTCCATATCCGTCTCCTTCGGTCCCTATTCCTCGGTCAGAACGGCGCCGGTGTTGGCTGAGGTGACCAACCGAGCGTAGCGCCGAAGGTAGCCACGCTCCACTCGAGGCTCCCAGGTCGGCAGTTCCGCCAAACGCTCCCTGATCTCTTCGTCCGACAACTCGACGGTGATCGAGCCGGCAGGGATGTCGAGCACCACGCTGTCGCCATCGCGTATGGCAGCGATCGGGCCTCGCGCTGCTGCCTCCGGCGACACATGCCCGATGGCGGCCCCGCGGGTGGCTCCCGAGAATCGGCCGTCGGTCAGAAGCATGACCTGGCCGTCCAGCCCCATCCCCGAGAGAATCGAGGTGGGCGTGAGCATCTCCCGCATACCGGGACCGCCCTTGGGTCCCTCGTAACGGATTACAAGTACGTCCCCCACCTCAAACTGACGAGCCATGATGGCCTTGGTGGCCGCCTCTTCGCTGTCGAAGACGCGAGCCGGCCCGCGCAGGCGCTGCTTATCGGGTGGGAGGGCCGCCTTCTTGATCACCGCTCCCTGCGGCGCCAGGTTCCCCATCAGAACCACAAGGCCGCCGGTGGTGCTGTAGGGGTCGGCCAGCGTCCGGATGACGCCAGCATCACTCACCGCCGCCTTGGCCAGCAGCCCGTCCAGCCCACCGGCCGCGACGGTGGTAACGTCCCGCTCCAGTAGCCCGGCCTCGGCCAGACGAGCCTGCACCCCCGGGATGCCTCCTGCCCGATCCAGGTCCTCGATGTGATGTCCGCCCACCGCCGGGCTCATCCTGCACAAGTGCGGCGTGCGAGCACTGATCCGCCCGATTTCATCCAGCGAAAGGTCCACCCGTGCCTCGTGGGCGACGGCCAGGAGGTGCAGGACCGTGTTGGAGGAGCCACCCAGGGCCATGTCCACGCTCAGACCGTTGGTGAAGGCGGCCTTGGTCATTATGTCGAGCGGCTTGGTGTCTTCGCGCACCAGGTCAAGGATGCGCATGCCGGTCCGGCGGGCCAGCACCAAGCGAGCGCCTGCCACTGCGGGAACAGTGCCGTTGCCCGGCAGTGCCATACCGAGGGCCTCGGTGAGGCAGTTCATTGTGTTGGCGGTAAACATGCCGGCGCAGGACCCGCAACCGGGGCAGGCCACGCGTTCTAGCTCGTCCAGCTGGGCCTCAGTCATCGAGCCGCTGGCCACGGCGCCGACGGCCGAGAACACATCCTGCAGGTCCACCGCCTGCTCCCCCCAGCGGCCGGCCAGCATAGGGCCGCCGGAGACGATGATGGACGGGATGTTGAGGCGGGCGGCGGCCATGAGCATCCCGGGCACGATCTTATCGCAACTGGCAACTAGCACCAGTCCGTCGAAGGCATGCGCCTGTGCCATGCTCTCCACTGAGTCGACCACCAGTTCGCGGCTAGCCAGGGAGTAGCACATGCCGGCATGGTTCATGGCTATGCCGTCGCAGATGCCGAGCACGTTCACTTCCATCGGCGTGCCGCCGGCCATCCGCACGCCGGCCTTCACCGCGTCGGCGACCTGCCGCAGGCTCTGATGCCCGGGGATTACCTCGTTGTAGGAGTTGACTACCCCGATCAGCGGCCGATCGAGTTCCTCGTCGCTGAGGCCGAGGGCGCGGAAGAGAGAGCGGTGCGGAGCCCTTTCGATCCCCTTGGTGACGGCATCGCTTCGCCTGGCTGCCATTTCTGCACTCCTAGTATGTGCTGTGAGCGCGACAAGGACGCACTCCGGATGAGCTCCGGCTGAAGAGTGCGCCCTTGCTGTGGGTTTCTTCGCCCACCCTCTCTTCAGGAGAGAGCTATGTCTGAACAACAAAGAACCTCCCTGCTCGGGAGGTTCGTGCTGTCTCTTCTATGGTTACTCAGCCCTCAGGCCCACTGCCTCCCGACAAGCGCCGACCGCTCCTCTAGTACGAGGAGCGTGGTAATTACCAGGAGGAGGCCCTTGACTGCCTTGGTTGAGCGACTCAACTCACACCTCAGTTCGGTGCA
>JAAYAV010000252.1 GCA_012719195.1 Anaerolineae bacterium
CGGAGCACTGCTTCCCCACTGATCCGGCCTGCCATCACCGTCGGTGTCCTGCGTCATCCGCTTGGCTACGTCTTTGTACGCTTCCCACGTCCAGGAAGGGTCGTCCCAGCTCTGGGGCGGGTACGGCTCGCCGGCGGCGTCGAACAGGTCCTTGTTGAAGTACATGACGGCCGAGTTCATGGAGTGCGGGTAGCCGAACTGGATGTTCTTGCCCGGGTGGTAGAATGACTGCATGGCGATCGGGTCCTCATCACTGAGGTCGGCGCCATCGCGCTCGATGAGCGGCTGCAGGTCGCGGAAAACGTCACGATCGGCAAAGCTGTACTGGTCCATGCCGGTGTCGGCGATGTCGGGGGGCTCACCGCCGGCGATCATGGCCTGGAACTTCTCGATGGCCGACATTCCGGAAGGCGGAAGGAGCTGCTCCACCGAGTAGCCCGGGTTCTCTTCCACGAACTTCGCCATGAGGGGCTTGTTCCGCTCGACCCAGCTCATGTCTCCGGTGAGCCAGTAGAAGAGGAGCGAAGCTGGTTCAGCTCCGGCTGCCGGTGGAGCGACTGCCTCGCCGGCCTCGCCGGCCTCACCGGCTGTCCCGCCGGCACCCTCCGGTGCGGCTCCCTGGCAGGCTACCAGCGCCGCGCCCGCCGCTCCCACGACTGTCAACCTTAGGAAATCGCGCCGGGTCTGCTTTCTCTTCGCCATGTGCTATTCCTCCTGAACTGCAACAGACTGCAGAGTAATCAACCACGAGTCCCGATGCCTTTCCGCCATCCAGATTACCTGACGGCCAAGCCGCTCTCGTCGAATCCGTGCCGTATCACCTCCTTCGGCGGCCCATCTGGCTGAGCCGCATCACCTCGCGAAGACTGCGCCCTACCCCTTGATTCCCGTGACGACGATGCCTTGGATGAACAGCTTCTGCGCCGTGAAGAAGAGAATCATGGGAGGTAGAGCCACGACGATGGATCCGGCCATCAGTAGGTGCCAGGGCGTCATCGAGGATCGCACCGCCCGTAAGCCGGCCAGGCCCAGGGCCAAGGTGTACTTGCTCATGCTGTTGATGTAGATCAAGGGGCCGAGCAGGTCATTCCAGTTGCCCATGAAATCGAAGAGGGCAACGGTGGCCAGAGCCGGCTTGGCCAGCGGCATGATGATCCGCCAGTAGATGCCGAACTGGCCGCAGCCATCTATCTTGGCGGCATCAGACAGTTCCGGCGAGATGCCCAGGAAGAACTGGCGCAGGAGGAAGATGTAGAAGCCTCCGAACGCGAAGAAGCTGGGCACAATCATCGGTAGATAGGTGTTGACCCAGCCCAACTGCTTGAACAGCAGGAAGAGCGGAATCATCGTCACCGGATAGGGCAGCATCATGGTGACCAGGACCATAGCGAACAAGACGTTACGGCCGTAGCCCCGTAGCCGCGCGAACGCGTAGGCCGCCAGCGAGCAGGATAGAACGGCCCCAATGAGGGACGGAACCGCTATGGTCAGCGAGTTGCGGATGTAGACCCCAAACTGCCAGACGCCCAGGAGCTCGGCGTAGTTGCTCCACAACATGGGCCGCGGGATCCAGCGTGGGGGGAAGATGAACACCTGGGCCTGGGTCTTCAGCGAGCTGGAGATCATCCAGACAAACGGTAGCGCGAAACCAATGGAAACGACGGTGAGGACAAGATGGGCGAAGGCTGTGCCGACTACCCTCTTCACCTGAGCGGTTTGCTTACTGCGGCGCGCTATCGCGCTCGCGTTGCTCGCTGCCATTCTAGCGGCCTCCCGACGTGGAGCCCTCGTAGTAGACCCAGCCCGAGGACTTGAAGAGGATGAAGGTTAGAGCGGCTATGATGATCAACAGGACCCAGGCCAGACCGGCAGCGTAACCCATGCGGAAGAACTGGAAGGCGGAGCGGTAGAGATAGAGAACGTAGAAAAGGCTGGAGTAACCGGGACCACCGCCCGTCATGATGAACGACGAGGTGAAGGTCTGAAAGGAACCGATGACGCTCATAATCAGATTGAAGAAGATCACCGGCGTAAGCATGGGGACCGTCACGTTCAGCAGCCTCTGCCACCGGTTGGCGCCATCTATTTCCGCCGCCTCGTAGAGGATGGTGGGGACGCTTTGCAGGCCCGACAGGTAGATCAGCATGCCGCCCCCAACTCCCCACAAGCTCATTACCACGAAGGCCGGCAGCACCCAATTGGGGTCGAAGAGCCATCGAGGTCCGTGGATGCCCACCAGGCCGAGGACGTAGTTCAGGAGACCGAACTCGGGAGTGAAGATCCAGACCCAGAGCAGGGACACTGCCACGCCCGACGTCACCGAGGGGAGGTAGCAGACGGTGCGATAGAACGCCATCCCCCGGACGTTGGTGTTCAGCAGAAGGGCCAGGAGCAGAGAGGCGACAAGACCCAGCGGGACAGAGCCGACGGTGTATATCGTGGTCACCTTCAGCGACTGCCAGAAGAGGGGATCTTGGAAGATCCGCCGCCAGTTGTCGAGGCCGATGAACGAGGGTCGCGAGATGATCTCCCACTGGGTGAAGGTCAGCCCCAGGGACGTCAGGATCGGAACCAACTGGAACGTCACGAACCCGATGATCCAGGGAGCCAGAAACAGGTAGAAGTACCCGTTTTCCGACAGCCCTCGCATTCTCGGTCTTGTCTCGGCCGCGCCGATTGCCTTGAGCATCGCCCGCCCCCAGTGAGTTTGAGACCCCAACGCCGCAACTTAAGTGCGCCGACGCTCAGGCCGTAAGTGAACCGTTCCCTCCACGCCGCACTTGGCGCAGGTACTCCGCTTCCCAGGCGGGATGGTCCGTATCCACCCCGCGGCGAGAAGCAAGTTCGTTAGCCAACACGAACAGCGGGCCGCTGTACGCAAACGGTGTCAGCAGGTCATGGCAGGACACATCGAGGCACAGCGTCCCTGGTTCGGCCTCCTCGCCCGTCGTCACCTCGAGCGTGCTGGCGCCAAAGGAAGCGAACTGCGCCAACACTTCGCGCGCTGCCCTTTGGCCGGGCCCGGGTGGGTTGATGGCGATCACGCCCAGGCTGCCGTCGGCTATGGATACCATGCCATGCGCCATTTCGCGGGCCTGCACCGCCTCGGCCGGAACGCCCGAGACCTCCTTGAAGACGAGGGCCGCCTCCTGGGCGACGGCGAAGGCCGGCCCGGCGCCGAAGATGAGAAAGCGGCTGCAGGGCTCGAGGCGATCCACCGCAGCGGCCGCCTGCGGCAATGCGTACGATAGGCTCCGCCTGACGACCGCCGGGATGGCGAGCAGTTCCTCACCGAGGCGGTCGGCCGCATCTACGCCTTCAGCCCTCAAGAGCCCCAGCCACAACAGATCGAGAACGCCTATGCTGGCGACGAAGGCCTTGGTGGAGGTGGGCACTAATGAGGGCCCGGCCTGGGCATGGAGCGTATGGTCCACCACGTGGGTGAGGGAGGAGGCGGCTACGTTGGTGACACCGACGAGTTGGTGCCGCCCACCCGCCGCCCGGAAAAGGTCCAGGAGATCTACTATCTCGCCCGATGCCGACACACCGATCAGAGCATCACGATGGGAAAGCGGCAGAGGATAGAGGGCGTAGTCGCCTGTGGGAGCGGCCAGGGCCAGACCGTTCTCGGGCCGAGCCAGGGAATTGTGCAGGTAGATCGAGGCCTTGGCAGCGTAGAGCGAGGAACCGCTGCCGAGGGCCACGAACCGGCGGGCACCCTTGGCAAGCAGGGCCGAGGCGATCTGGTATGGCTGGTCGCCCACGTTCGCGAAGGTGGTCTCAAGGCTGGAGGCAGTATCGAGTACGTCCTGCAAGAAGAGCGTGTCAGCCACAGTCAGTTCCTTCCATGGCGGTGTGCGTGTCTGGCGGCGGCCGCAGCGCGATCGGTCATCGGTTAGCCAGTACTCTCATGGCGCGCCCGGCTCTCGGAGCCGGTCAGGAACATGCGCTCGATGCTCGCGTTGAGCCGGTCCACCTCGGCGGCAGAGCGCGGAGCCATCCGGCGCGCCAGGGAAGCGGAGAGGGCGTCTATCAGGGTCAGCTCCGCTATCTTCGAGTCCAGATAGGCCGTCCGGTAAGCGGTGTGCAGCTCAAGCAGCACCAGCTTGATATCGCTGGCGCCGATGATGGGGGAGTGGGGCTGACTGGTGATGCATATGGTTGTGGCACCAGCGGCGCGGGCCGCCTTCAGCCCTTCCACCGTGTCGCGCGTGCGGCCGGTCTGGCTGAAGCCGATGGCCACATCCTCCACCGCCATTCGGCCGGCGTGGATGGCTATCTGAATGGGGTCGTAGATCGCGTAGCAGTCGATGCCCAGGCGCACGAAGCGGTAGACCGCCTCGGTGGCGAGCAGGCCGGAACCGCCGACTGCGAAGCAGTGAACGCGGCGCGCCCCCGCCAACGCCTCCACCGCCCGGTGCAGTTCCTCCGCTTCGATGGTCTTCCAGGCGCCCGTTAGGGCCCGCGCCTCGGCGGCGAAGACCTTCTGCAGAATGGTGGTCGGCTCATCAGTCTCGGTGACGTCAACCTGGAGGGTACGATCGGGGTCATCCCTGCGGGAGGAGGCCAGCGCCAGGGCGAACTCACGGTACCCGCCGTAGCCGAGCTCTCGGGCGAAGCGCAGCACGGTGCTCTCGCTCACACCGCTCAAGCGAGCCAGCTCAACGATGGAGAGCCCCACCGATTCGGTGGGATGCTGCAAGACGTACTCGGCTACGCGCCGCCGAGTCTCCCCCAGACCGCTGTAAGCCCTCTCGATGCGAGAGAGGCTGCCTTCACTCTGCCTGCTAGTTGGCATTGGACCTCAGCTCCATGACGGGAGGGTAGCAGAAGATTATCTGCATGTCAAGCACCGCGAAGAAGATATTTATCACCAGGCCGCGAGGCGGCCGAGGGGATGCCCTGTCCCGGCCCGGCCGCGCTGGAAGCGAAGGCGACTCCCACCGCCTTGCCCCCTAACCGGCGCGCCGAGCACCAACCGGCTACCCCGAGAGGCGGTAGAACTCCAGGCCGTTCTCCAGCATGATGGCTGCGGCTACCGCGCGCGCGGTGGCCTCGTCCATGTACCCCGCCTCGATCTTCTCCTCCAGTACGCGCGCGATGCCGATCTTGGCCTGCAGGGAGTAACCAACGTTGCACCACGGTAGGCTGGTGTCCGCCCCATAGGCGAAGATCTTGTTGTAGGGCACCGCGTCCAGCCACTCGGACAGGGCGCGGGCGGACTCCGTGGGGTTCATGGCCCAGGCCCAGCACATGTCCGCCCAGACATTGGGGTAGTTCTTGGCCAGGGCGCCCAGTTCCGAGGCCCAGGGCCAAGAGGCATGGAAGAGGTCAAAGCGGACGTTGCGGTACCTTTCGAGGACGGGGATCAGGTGACTGGCCCGCGCGCCCGCCAGCGAACCCCAGTGCCCGGCCAGGTAGCCGGTGTGGATCTGCACCGGCAGGTCTTCGTCGGCGGCGCGCTGCATCAGGGCGTGGAAGAGGTAGTCGCAGAGGGGTCGTCCCTCGACAGCATTCACCGCGCCGCCGTTCTGCTGTATGCCCCCGACGAAGTTGTTGCGGCTCCGGATGCGGTTGAACGCCCGTTCGGCCTCGGCCTGGGTGGGATTGCCCACGACGAGATCGCGTCCGTAGGCCATGCCGATCTTGATGGACGCCAGCAGGCCGGTGTCTCGGAAGCGGTCTATGGCCAGGTTGAGCGCCCCGACCATCTGCCCCAGAGAGTGTATCGGTCGGTCCACGAAGCGCTCGACCACCTCGATGGGACCCGCGTCCACCATGTGCATGATCTCGTCGAAGCGGAAGGCGAAGCGGTAGGACGTGGGATGCGTGTCCGGCTGTAGGGCCGCCGGGTTGCCGATGTCGTACTTGAAGTCCTGTATGGTCCGGCGGTTGTGGGCTCGCTCGTGCACGAAGTGCTCGTACACCTGCGGGGCGGACTTGCCTCGGATGGAGACCTGGAGCGCCTCGGTAATGGCGTCGAAGTTCTCCGGCGTATACTCCAAGCCGAAGAGCTCGCGCGCTCCCAGCACCACTGCTCGCCCATAGCCCGTGGCTCGAATCTTGGGCCATAGAAGGCGTACCCGATCCCGGTCCGTCGGGGCGGGGTGGGCCCGAGGCGAGCGCGCTGTGGCGGTGCCATTGGCTGTGACGAGGTCATCGCTGGCGTAGCCGAGCAGGTTGCGGAAGTCGTAATGCTCCCGTCCGGCATCGAACTCCTGGAAGGAGCGGTGGTGATCGTGGTGGCAGAAGAGGTCGTGATTGAGGACGAACTCACGGATGTCGGACATCTAGGCCTCCGGCAGATGGCTACGGGCGATGAGGCGTGCTTGGCGTGTCCGGGGCGGCCAACTGCTGCTCTGGCTAGGCAGGACCGTGGCGGCGCACGCCGCGGACTGTCGGTCTGCTGCGGACCCCGGAGGCTCAGGCGGCGAACATCGCGGCTGCGGCTGACGGAAGGCGCACTTTGCCTCGAGGCAACGGAGCACGCGGCATCATCGAAGGGGCACCGCGCTCTGTCAAGAGAGGTTCGTCTCGGAGACGGCCGCCGAGTCCCTTCCCGTTTCCGAGGGGGTTCCGGCTCGGCACGGCGGTGGGGTATAATGGAGGGACAAGGCCTAGTGGGGTGTGCCGTGGTCGGGCAGACCACCGCCAGGCAACGGGCTAACGGAGGGAGAGGGGTTGAGGGCCCATACCGCGGTTGTAGAGAAGTGCTCCCCGACCGGACTCCGCGTCGGGCATGTGTCCGATCTCCCTGGGCCGCACATTCAGCCTGAGACGCCGGACGAGCGGAACGACCACCTCCGGGAAGCGTTCCAGATGCTGCTGGAGGATGGCGATCCGGGCCGGCAGACCGAGTTCGTCCGTGCAACACCTGCGCCGGTCCAGTAGTGGACAGAGCCCCGGTTCCGCCTACCTATGAATCGCCGCCCTCCGGAGACGGCTGGGTCTCGCCGAGGTTCGACAGCGAGGCTTTCACAGGCGGTCTCGTGACCCCGGCGGTCGTCGCACCACTGGGCCTGCTCGCCGAGGACCGGACCACTCCCCGGCTCTACCCAGGCAGATAGCGCCATATTGGGTTCACTGTGGATGATCCTCTCTCCCAGGGCTAAGCCGTCCGTGCCTGAGGACCAACCATGCCCGACCGCGTAGTCGTTGCCATGAGCGGCGGGGTAGACTCCTCCACCGCCGCCGCCTTGCTCGTCGAGAAGGGCCACGACGTCATCGGCATCATGCTCCGGCTGTGGAGCGAACCCGACTGCGCCGACGCCGACGCCAACCGCTGCTGCACCCCGGAGGCAGTGGACGAGGCTCGCGCCGTTGCCCACCACCTAGGCATACCCTTCTACCTCATCAACGCCGAGCGGCCTTTCCGCCGTCAGGTGGTGGACGACTTCATCGCCGAGTACGGGCGCGCCCGCACCCCCAACCCCTGCGTGGTCTGCAACCGCGACGTCCGCTTCGGCTACCTGTTGGACTACGCCCTCGCCCTCGGCGCCGACAAGTTGGCCACCGGCCACTACGCTCGCATCAGCCGGACGGACGCCGGCGACTTCCGGCTCCTGCGCGGCGTTGACCGCGCCAAAGACCAGTCCTACATGCTCCACGCCTTGGACCAGCGGCAGTTGGCGCACGCCCTCTTCCCCTTGGGCGGCCTCACCAAGGCCCAGGTGCGGCAACTGGCGGCCGAGCGCGGCCTGCGGGTCGCGGCCCGCTCCGAGAGCCAGGACCTCTGCTTCGTCGCCGACGGCGATTACCGCCGCTTCCTGGCCCGCCATGCTCCCGGCACCGCCCGTCCCGGACCGATCTTCGACCGGCAAGGCCGGCGGCTGGGTACCCACCAAGGACTGGCCTACCACACCGTGGGGCAGCGGCGCGGCCTGGGCATCGCCGCCCCGGAAGCGCTCTACGTCCTGGAGGTCCGCCCCGGGGACAACGCTCTCATCGTCGGTCCGGCGAGCGAATTGGGCCG
>JAAYAV010000001.1 GCA_012719195.1 Anaerolineae bacterium
CCCGTGACCAGTTGCACCGCCACCCAGAGGGCGACGGCGGTGATCGCCAGTCGGATGAGAGACTTCATGGGTTGCCTCCGGTTGTGCCGTGCTAGGAAGACGCGTCACGAGACATTGTAACCGCAAATCGGCCCGCGCCCCAGAGGGCGCAGCGGCGTTCCCGAGGGGGCGCGATGCTAGGGATTGCCGCTATCCGAGCACCAGGGCCAGGAATATCGGCCGTGGAGCCGGCGGAATGGGCGGGGCGAGGAGTAGCTTGCTTCGCCCGCGATGGGAGTCAGGCGCGCCGGCGGACTGAGCCGCGGAGGCTACCCGACTTCCACCACCCGCCCCGCCCGCTGCGACTCGTACGTCCCCGTGATGACGGCGGTGGCCCAGAGGCCGTCCTGCCCACTGAAGCGCGGCGCTCTCCCCTCGGCGAGGGAGCGGGCGAAGTCGT
This sequence comes from Anaerolineae bacterium, assembly GCA_012719195.1. GTDB lineage: Bacteria > Chloroflexota > Anaerolineae > DRVO01 > DRVO01 > Ch71. The sequence continues at coordinate 440 of JAAYAV010000001.1, forward strand.
CCATCATGGGGAAGTGGGCGTTGGCGGGCGACTCCACCACGACCGGCGCCATGTCGCTCCCCACCACCGTCACCGGTTCGTCGGACCAAGGGTCGGTCAGAAGCGAACCCTCGGTGCCGTAGATCTCGACGCTGCTCAGGCGGCCCGGGTGGGGCACATTGGCGTTGGCGAGCACGGTGACGTGGGCGCCGTTGTCGAAGCGCACCAGGGCGGTCTCGGTGTCAGCGGCCTGGTAGGGCAGGCTCAGGTGGTCGGCGAACCCGCATACCGCCGTGGGGCGGCTGTCCATCAGGTAGGCCAGCAGGTCCAGCCGGTGGCTGCCCACGTCGGCCAGCATGTTGCCGCCGCCCCGGCCGGAGACGCGCCAGTGCTTGGGGTCGGACGGGTCGGGGTTGTAGTAACCGATGACGCGGATGACAGCGCGGACGATCCTGCCCAGGCGTCCCGCGGCGATCACCGAGCGCATGACCTGGGGCTTGGGCAGGAAGCGGGCGTAGTAGGCGACGGCGAGGTGGACGCCGCTCTCCTCGGCGGCCGCGATCATGGCCCGGCACTGGGCGACGTCCAGGGCCATGGGCTTCTCCACCAGCACGTGCTTGCCGGCGCGGGCAGCGGCGATGGCCTGCTCGGCGTGGCGGTCCACCTCAGTGGCGACGTAGACGGCGTCGATGCGGTCGTCGGCCAGGAGGTGGTCCAAGTCGTCGTAGGCGGTGGGAGCGCCGTAGCGCTCGGCGAAGGCGCGGGCGCGATCCAGGCTGCGGGAGTGGAAGGCGATGATGTCGCTCTGCGGTTGGGAGCGCAGGGCCTCGCCGGCCCGGCGTTGCACGATGTCGCTGCACCCGATGATGCCCCAGCCCACTCGTTTCACGTTGCCGCTCCTGGGTGTCATTGTGCGCGAGTATCACCGGGGCGGCGGCCAGTGACAAGCCCGAACGGGAAGCCGTTCCGCCCCGGCCGGTGGCGGACAAGGTCGGCTTGCCCTAAGATAGCGCCAGCCTCGGCCACTCCAGGGTAGAGATATGATCGAAGCGTTCGCCGAACTGAACCACGTCCTGCAGGCCTTACTTGCCACCACCTTCTGCTGGGGCCTCAATGCCCTAGGGGCGGCTACCGTCTTTCTGACCAAGTCCGTGAGCCGCAAGCTGCTGGATGGGGCCCTGGGCTTCGCCGCCGGAGTGATGATCGCCGCCAGCTTCTGGTCGCTCCTGGCTCCAGCTATCGAGATGTCCCTGGAGGGCCCGCTGCCCTTCTACCTGCCGCCCGCCATCGGTTTCTTGCTCGGCGGGCTCGGTCTGTGGGCGCTCCACAAGGCCTTGCCCCACCTACACCGAGGGCTGGCTCGGGGCGATCTGGAAGGGCCTAGCGTCACCTGGCGCCGCACCACCCTGCTCATCCTGGCCATGACGCTGCACAACATCCCTGAGGGGCTGGCGGTAGGGGTGGCCTTCGGCGCCATCGCGGCGGACCTCCCGGCTGCCAGCCTGGCGGGAGCGCTGGCCCTGGCCATCGGCATCGGGATCCAGAACTTCCCCGAGGGGCTGGCGGTGGCCATGCCCTTGCGGGCGCAGGGCGTCTCCAAGTTCCGTAGCTTCTGGTATGGCCAACTCTCGGCCATTGTGGAGCCGGCCGCCGGGGTAATCGGGGCCTTTGCAGTGATCGCCGCCCGCCCGATCCTCCCCTACGCCCTCGCCTTCGCCGCCGGCGCCATGATCTTCGTGGTGGTGGAGGAGGTGATACCCGAGTCGCAGGGTTCGGGTAACACCGACATCGCCACGGTGAGCGCGCTCCTGGGCTTCGCGGTGATGATGACTTTGGACGTGGCCCTCGGCTGAGCTATCTAGTCCGTGGAATCGAAACCCCCCGGCGATGATGCCGGGGGGTCTTGCCGCCTGGGTAGATGGAGGGCCTAGAAGGGGATGTCTCCCTCATCGGCCGGTGGCGGGGGTGTTCCACCGCCTCCCCGCGGAGCCTGGCTCGTCCGGCGGTTGCCGGCGGCGGGACGGTTCCCGCTAGACCGAGACTCGTCCATCCACTCGTCGCCAGGTCCCTCGTTTCGTCCGCCGCTGTCCCAGTCATCGCCGCGGCCACCAAGCAGACGCACATTGCGGGCTCTCAGTTCGAGACCGGCACGCGGAGTGCCATCCTGAGCGGTGTAGGCGGAGGCGTCGATAGTGCCCTCCACTAGGACCTGCTTCCCCTTAACCAGGTATTGGTTGATGGCTTCTGCCTGCCTGCCCCACACGGCCACCCGGAACCAGGTGGTCTTCTCCTGAGGTTGGCCTTCGCGATCCGTCCAGCGCTCGTTAACCGCCACCCGGAAGTTGCTCACAGCGGTGCCACTGGGCGTGTAGCGCATCTCGGCGTCGGCGCCAAGGTTTCCTACGATGATGCAGGTCTGGTACATGCTTCCCCTCCCTGGGTCGGCA
>JAAYAV010000253.1 GCA_012719195.1 Anaerolineae bacterium
GCGCCGCAGGAGTGCATCCAGACGTCGAGCCCCTCTCGGCGAGCGGCTCCGACGAGTTGCTCAAATCCGGGCCGGAAAAGCTTCTGCCAGGTGCGCGGGCTGACGAGCAGCTGGTCTTGCGTCCCCCAGTCCTCGCCGAACATGACGCCGTCGGCGCCGGCTGCGGAGAACTGCGCGATGCAGTCCTCCAGAAGATCGCTTACCTGCTGCAGCAGGGCGGCGGATCTCTCCGGCTCGATCAGGACGTCGGCCAGGAAGTTCTCCATGCGTCGCATGTAGCGGGCGATGGCAAAGGGAAAGCCGGGCAGCCCGCCGATACGGTATTGATCGGGGTGGCGGGCGAAGAGGTCGGAGGCTCTCTGATAGCGAGCTGGGTTGGCCAGATCCGGCCATTGGTAGCCATCCAGAAGGTCCCAGTCATCCTCGATCACGCCGTGGGTGACTTCGCCCTTGGTGAAGCCCTCGAGGCGGCCCCAGGTGTTACCCCATTCGTCGCGCATCAACCAGCGACCATCGATTTCTCGCCAGACGCCGACTTCTGGGTCGGCGGAAGCGGAGACGCCGGCGCTGACCATATCGTTGGGGTAAGGAGCCGGTAGGCCCATGGCGATGCGCTCGGGACACTCGAAGGCCAGGGAGCGTTTCACTATCTCGCGACTGCTCATGGACATGACAGGAACCCTCCGCCGCTGGGCGCTGCGGGAGCGCGCGCGGAACTGAGCTTGCCAAGTACCCCATTGTACGGGCGGAGCGGGGGCCTTACAAGCTGGAGGGGTGGTTGGCCCGCCGCCCCTAGCGCAGCAGCCGCCGCGTCAGGACGAGGAAGAGCCGATGGCGAAGGCTCCCGGACTCGCTCTCCACCTCCAGCGTCGTCACTCCCGTGCTCTCGCCGATAGCCAGGCGCAAGGGGCGGCCCCACAGGACGCCAACCAGCAGTGAAGCCGCCAGCAGAAGGAGAGCGGCGGCGCCCGCCCACCAGAGGGGCAAGCGCGCTACCGAGACCACCTGGTAGTGGGTGGGCGTCAGCCCCAGGGCGGCCGATGCTAGGGCGTACTCCGTTGGTTCTGCGACCTCGTACGCGTCGCCGGCGGGCTGTCCCTGCCTTGTGAGGGGCTGCACCTGGAAGGAGGGGAAGGCGCCGGCGTCGGTGAGCGTGGCGCGAAGGGCGACGCCCGGCTCGGGCACGGCGATGTACTTGCTGTACTCGTCGGGGAGGAACGGCACGATGAGCGCATCGGCCTCGGCGTCTTCTGCCACGGGCGCCACTTGGAGAGCGGGACCGGAGCCGTGCCAGGCAACGACTAGGTCGGCCAGGCGGATGGGGACGCCGCGGCGCAGTCGCACGGTGGTGCCGGCACGCTCGAGGCCAACCTCGGGCTCGGGACCAGCCGAGGCCGTCAGCAGCAGGCCGGAAGCGGCCGACTGGAGCGGGTAACCGGCCGCCAGGTCCACGACCTCAGCGACGGTGACTCTGGGCGCCGCCAGGCAGACAAGTGCCAAGGCGGCCAGGGCTAGGGAGATGCCCACGTGGGCGACGGCGCCGGCCCAGTCGCTATAGGCGGTGAGAGTGGCGGAGTCCTCGCCTTCCCGCCGGAGCCGATAGCCGACGAGGCCAGCGGCCAGACGCAGCCGTGCCTCCACCGAGGCCGGGTTGCGCTCGCTGTAGACCGGTGTGCGGTGGTCGAGCGTCGAATCGGCCGGGTCTAGGGGCAGCCGCGGAGAGGCAGCGCGCACGATTGACGCAACCGCCAGGGCCGCCAGCACCACCTTTGACCAGGGCGAGCTGCCGAGAAGGATGAGCGCCATCAGACGCTGGTAGCCTCCGGGCCACTGCTGGACCGGCCAACCGAAGGCGTTGGCGTCCGGGATGTGGGAGCGGGGGAAGAGGGCGGCGGTGAGAGCGAGAAGCACCGC
>JAAYAV010000254.1 GCA_012719195.1 Anaerolineae bacterium
GCCGCCGGAGAACCCGGTGCGCTGCTGGGCGTGCCCCTAGCCATAAAGGACATCATCTCCACCGAGCACTTCCCCACCACCTGCGGCTCCCACATGCTCGCCGACTACCGGGCGCCGCGGCCCGCCACCGTCATGGAGCGGCTGGATCAGGCGGGCGCCCTGGTGCTGGGCAAGACCAACACCGACGAGTTCGCCATGGGCTCGTCGACCGAGAACTCCGCCTTCGGCCCCACCCGGAACCCGTGGGATGCCACTCGTGTCCCCGGCGGCTCCAGCGGGGGGAGTGCCGCCGCGGTGGCCGCCCGCTTCGCGCCCGCCGCCTTGGGCACCGACACCGGCGGCAGCGTCCGCCAACCGGCGTCGTTCTGCGGCGTTCCCGGGATCAAGCCCACCTATGGCCGCATTTCCCGTTCCGGCGTCGTCGCCTTTGCGTCGTCCTTGGATCAGGTAGGCGTGTTCGGCCGCACAAGCCGCGACTGCGCCGCCGTCCTGACGGCCCTCTGCGGCCACGACCGCCGCGACGCCACCTCCAGCGACCTGCCCGTGCCCGACTTCGCCGCTTCCCTCACCGGCCAGATCAGCGACCTACGAATCGGGGTGCCGCACGAGTACTTCATCGCCGGCATCGAGCCTGACGTCGAGGCCGCCGTTCGCGCAGCGGTCGCCCGGCTCGGGGACCTGGGGGGGCAGTTGGGCGAGGCCACGCTGCCACACACCGAGTACGCCTTGCCGGCGTACTACATCATCGCGGAGGCGGAAGCCTCGGCGAACCTGGCACGCTATGACGGCATCCGCTACGGCTACCATGAAGAGGCGCCCGCCGACAGCGAGAGCGACCTCAGCCCCATGTGGGAGGCCTACTGCCGCACGCGGGGACACGGCTTCGGCGCCGAGGTCAAGCGCCGCATCATGCTCGGCACCTACGTGCTTTCCGCCGGCTACTACGATGCCTACTATCTGAAGGCACAGAAGGTGCGCACCCTCATCCGGCAGGACTTTGACCGCGCCTTCGAGCAGTACGACGTGCTCGTCTGCCCCACGGCGCCGGCCACTGCCTTTCGCCTGGGCGAGAAGACGGCCGATCCGCTGCAGATGTACCTGGCCGATGTTCTCACCATCGCTCCTTCCTTGGCCGGTCTGCCCGCCATGTCCGTCCCCTGCGGCCTCGCGGAGGGCCTGCCGGTGGGCCTGCAGATCATCGGGCGCCCCTACGATGAGGCGACGGTGCTCCGCGTAGCCGACGCCCTAGAGCGTACCGGCGACTGGCACCTGCGCCTGCCGCTGCCCTAGCACGAGGTACCGTCGGTGGCGCTGGTGCCGCCGACGGACGAAGCTCTACCCTACGGACCATTAGTCGGGAGGTTACAGATGCACGTTGTCATTCCGGTGGCCGGCTTCGGTACCCGTCTCCGACCGCACACCTACACCAAGCCCAAGCCCCTCGTGAACGTGGCCGGCAAGCCCGTCCTCGGCCATATCCTTGATCGCCTCTCCGGGTTGGACGTGGACCGAGTCACTTTCGTCGTCGGCTACCTGGGCGACCAGATCCGCGATTATGTCGAGTCCAACTACAACCTGCCTACTCGCTACGTAGAGCAGAAGGAGCTCCTCGGGCAGGCCCACGCCATCGGCCTCACCCGCCCCCACGTGGATGGCCCGGTACTCATCGCCTTTGTGGATACTATCTTCGAGGGCGACCTGAGCGACCTGGATCACGTCCGCTCCGACGGCGTCATCTACGTGAAGGAAGTGGACGATCCGCGGCGCTTCGGCGTCGTCACGGTGGCCGATGGACACATCCGCCGCTTCGTGGAGAAGCCCAGCCAGCCGGTGTCCAACCTGGCGGTGATCGGGCTTTACTACATCAAGCCCTATCACCTGCTCTTCGACTGCATCGCCGAGCTGCAGCGGCGCAACCTGCGCACCCAGGGGGAGTTCTTCCTCGCCGACGCCCTGCAGTTGATGGTGGACCGCGGCACCCACTTCGAGGCCCGCACCGTCGACGTGTGGAAGGACTGCGGTACGGCCGAGGCCCTGCTTGATACTAACCGCTACCTGCTGGAGAACGACGCCCATAACGAAGTGCGCCCGGCCGGCTGCATAGTGCGGCCGCCCGTCTTCATCTCGCCGCAGGCGAAAGTTGAAGACAGCGTCATCGGCCCGTATGTGTACGTGGGACCCAACTGTCAGGTGAAGAACGCCATCGTCGGCCCCTACGTCAGCATGGCCGCCGGAGCGAGCGTCGAGCGCACCATCCTGCAGGACTCCATCGTGAACGAGGACTCCCATATCGACTCCGCTGTCCTCACCGAGAGCCTGGTCGGCCAGCACGCTCTGGTGCGGGGCGGCTTCGAGCGGTTCAACGTGGGCGACTCCTCCGAGATCGAGTCTCGCGGACGGGGCTAGGACCGTGACTGCCCAGTGGGTGGACGTCGGGGTGGAGTGCCGCTCCGAGGTCGCCTACGCTGAGCAACCGCGCGTCATCGTGTGGCCGGAGGGCGAGCGCGCGCCTGTGAGCGCGGTCGTGGCCGCCTGGATCACCCCTTCCGGCCCCGGGTTCCGCGTGGAGGCAGGCGGCAGACCCATCGAGGTCCGCTACCTCGAGGCCGAGGACCGCTGGCAAGCCCGGCCACTGCACCGCGGACCGAGCCCCCGGCTGGCACACCGGGGAGTGCGGGACTAGACTGTCCTGGCGCCGGCGCACCTGTAGCCGGCGTCAGCCATCTGTGGAGGCGACCGAGACCATGCCTAGCCTGTCCACTCGCGTTCAGGAAGCCCCCTTCAGCGGCATCCGCCGCTTCTTCGACATCGTCGCCACCATGGACGACGTCATCTCCCTGGGTGTAGGCCAGCCCGACTTCGTCACGCCGGAGCCCATTCTCCGCGCCGGCACCGAGTCGCTCCGCGGCGGACAGACGGGCTACACCGCCAACGCCGGCCGTATCGAGCTCCGCCGGGCGCTGGCGCGGCACGTCAGGGACCTCTACGGGGCCGAGTACGATCCTGAGTCCGAGATCGTCATCACCGTGGGCGTCTCCGAGGGGCTCTACCTAGCTCTCACCGCCATACTCAACCCGGGCGATGAGGTGATCATTCCCGAGCCCTGCTTCGTCTCCTACAAGCCCGAGGTCTCCTTTGCCGGCGGCACGCCGGTGGTGGTGGAGACGCGGGCCGAGAACGACTTCGAGCTGCTGCCGGAGGACGTCGAGCGCGCCATCACGCCGCGCACCAAGGCCATCCTGCTCTCTTACCCCAGCAACCCCACCGGAGCCGTCATCTCCCGTGACAAGATGGAGCGCATCGGGCAACTGGTCCTGGAGCACGACCTCTTCCTGCTCTCCGACGAAACCTACGACCGGCTCATCTACGGCGGCGCCGAGCATGTGTGTGCCGGCAGCCTGCCCGGCCTGCGCTCGCACACCATCATGATGTACGCCTTCAGCAAGTCGTACGCCATGACCGGCTGGCGAATCGGGGCCACCCTGGCGCCCGCCGCCGTGTCCAGCGCCATCCTCAAGGTGCACCAGTACACCATCATGTCCGCGCCCACGCCCGCCCAGCATGCCGCCGAGGCGGCTCTCACTCCTGCCGGGGAGGAAGCGGTGCAGAGCATGGTCGCCGAGTACGACCGCCGCCGCCGGGTGATGTATCAGGGCTTCCGGGACCTGGGCCTGCCCTGTGTGGAGCCGCTGGGCGCCTTCTACGTCTTCCCCGGCGTGGCCCACACCGGCATGACCTCCGAGGAGTTCGCCGAGCGCCTGTTGCGCGAAGAGCGGGTGGCTATGGTCCCCGGCGACGCCTTCGGCGCCTGCGGAGCGGGCTTCGTGCGCTGCACCTACGCCACCTCGCTGGAGCAGATCGAGGAGGCCCTCGAGCGGACCGGCCGCTTCCTCCGGCGCCACGGCGCTCTCTAGCCGGCTATCGGGGAAGTCGCGGGCGCAATCCCTCCGTAGCACCAGTAAGGGCGGGCCGGGTGGCCTGCCCTTTTGCCTCGCTCCCGCGGGTCAGCGCCCCACCAGCAGCGTGGTCTCCTTGTCCTCCAGCGCCTGCTCCCACAGCGCACCGCGACACCAGGTTGCCTCCCCCCGGCGCGCCCGCATCACCTTCCAGGAGCGTCCC
>JAAYAV010000027.1 GCA_012719195.1 Anaerolineae bacterium
CGCTTCGACTTCCTCTCCACCCAGGCGGCGGATCTGGAGCAGGCGGCTGCCTCCCTCCGCGAGGTCATCGCCGAACTCGAGCAGACCATGCAGCGCCGGTTCCGCACCACCTTCGAGCAGGTCTCGGTGCGCTTTGAGGCCCTCTTCCAGGAGCTCTTCTCCGGTGGCTCGGCCCACCTCTCCCTCAGCAACGACGAGGACCTCACCACCACGGGCGTAGAGATCACCGTGCGGCCGCCGGGCAAGCGTAGCCAGGACCTGGCCCTCCTTTCCGGCGGCGAGCGGGCGCTCACGTCGGTGGCACTGCTGTTCGCCCTGCTGGAGGCCAGCGGCACCCCGTTCTGCGTCATGGACGAGGTGGACGCCATGCTCGACGAGGCCAATGTGGGCCGCTTCCGCCGCGTGCTCGAGAGCTTGGCCACCCGTACCCAGTTCATCCTCATCTCCCACAATCGTCACACCATCGAGGCTGCCGACGCCATCTACGGCGTCACCATGGGTGACGACGGTACATCCAGGCTGTTATCTCTGATGCTGAACGAAGCTGAGAAGATCGCGGAAGCGAGTTAGCGCGTCCGAGAGGTGTTGGAGTGGTGCACAAGAGACGGCTTCTCCTGCTGGGCCTCGCCTTGGCGGTGTGCGGGTGCACCGCGCGCGCGTCCGGTCGGGCTAGCCGGTCCGGAAGCACGCCCTGGACGGTCAGCCTGAGCCGGGATGGAGCGGTCGAGGTGGCGCACCCGGAGGATTGGCGGCTGCAGGACGTCGGCCCGAGCAAGTTGTCGCTGACGGCCCCCGACGGTTGCCGGCTGCACCTGGTCTTCAGCGAGCGTCCGCAGCCCGAAGGCCTCACTCAGGCGGATGTCCTGGACGTCATGCACGAGGCGGCTGAGCTTTCTTGCTTCCGGGACGGGCTGGAGTTTGAGCCGACCGGGAGGCGGGTATGGATGGGCGATGAGCTGATCTGGCACGAGATGCACTACCGTGGCACGCCCGTGCCGACATGCGAGCACTGCGCCGCCCGGTACTCCGTGGAGATGATGGCCTTCCCGGCGGGGGCGGGCCGGCTGGCGGCATCGTTCGTCTGCCCCAGCCTAGAGGCGCCCGAGCCGGAGCAGCTGCAACTGCTCCTGGATATCCTCAACAACCTGGTGCTCTCGCGCGTCGGGGCGGTGTAGGCGGCGGCGCCCCGGGCGGTCGCAATGGGCTCCGACCTAGTCGTGGCCGGAGCAGACGGTCCATTTCGTTGCTCGGACCCGGGCGCGGTGCTACAATCGCGCCGATATGTCTGCCCGCGCAGGAGATAGCATGCAGTTCGTCCCGCTGATTCGGACGGTCCCCGACTTCCCCATTCCCGGCATCCTCTTCCGCGACATCACCACCCTGATCAAGAACGGCGAGGCCTTCCAGGACGCCGTGGACTCCCTGGCCGAGCTCTTTGCCGACGTCCCGGTGGACAAGATCGCCGCCATCGAGGCCCGGGGCTGGATCTTCGGCGCCCCGCTGGCGTACAAGCTCGGCGCCGGCTTCATCGCCGTCCGCAAGCCCAACAAGCTCCCGGCGGACACGATCTCTTGTGAGTATGCCCTCGAATACGGCACCAACTGCCTGGAGATGCATCGCGACGCCGTTGAGCCGGGGGAGCGGGTGCTCGTCATCGATGACCTCCTGGCGACGGGCGGCACGGCGCGGGGGACGGTCGGCATGATCGAGGAACTGGGCGGTAAGGTGGTCGGCATCGGCTTCCTGATCGAACTCGCGGAACTCAAGGGTCGCGAGCAGCTCAACGGCTACGACGTGCGCACGGTACTCACCTTCTAGGCCGGTGGCGGCGTCCGGCAACCCAAGTCCCACGAGGCGGACGGCGACGTTCGCCTTTCTGCTTGCTCAGGATTGGCGGAGATGAGCATGGAACCGTCGGTCGCACCCTTCTACCACCCCGGGGCCGGTCTGCCCCGCTTCCACCGGGCCCTCCGGGAGCGCACCCGCGACCTGACCCTGGTCCTCTGGGGCGATAGCCTCCTGGCGCGGGAGCAGCACACCTCCGCCGGCGACCTCGACCCCGCTGCCCTCCCTCCCACCATGCACACCCGCAAGCTGGACTGGCACGTCTGGCAGGGCCTCCACTACCCCCAGCCAACCTACCGCCGGCTGGACTACCCCGGCTTCTTCCGCACCGACGGCGACTGGTGCGTTGCCGAGGGCGACCCAGCCTGGGACGACACCGGCTACCGGCCCGGCTGGACGGCGTTCTCTGCCGATGGAGACGCCGCCTGTC
>JAAYAV010000255.1 GCA_012719195.1 Anaerolineae bacterium
TCGCGGCTGCCCTAGACTAGAAGCTTGGCGCGGGGGGACTGCCCTGTGAATCAAGATCCGCGCGGAGGGCTTCCATGGCCGAGCAGAGTCGGTTAGCGCGACTGCTGTCACAACGCATACTGGTGGCCGACGGTGCCATGGGCACCATGCTGCAGGATGCCGGCCTCGAGCCCGGCACACCGCCGGAGGTTTGGAATCGGGACCGGCCCGAGGCGGTTAGTGCCGTCCATGCCGCCTACCTACGTGCCGGGGCCGACTTGCTGGTTGCCAACACCTTCACCGCCACCCGCCTGCAGCTGGAGCGCCACGGGCTAGCCGACAAGGTGGCGGAGCTGAACCGCCTCGGGGTGGAACTGGCGCGGATGGAGGCAGGGCCGGAGCGGCTTGTCTTTGGCGACATGACCTCCACGGGAGCGCTGCTGGAGCCCTTCGGCACCCTGTCCTTTGCCGAGGCGCGCGACGCCTACGCCGAGCAGGCGGAAGCCCTGGCCGCAGGCGGGCCCGACGCCATACTCATCGAGACTATGATGGACGTGAACGAGGGCCGGGCCGCCATCCAGGGCGTCCACGACGCCACAGATCTCCCCGTGATCTGCACATTCAGCTTCCAGAAGGGTGGCCGCACCGTTATGGGGGCCGGGCCGGCTGAGGTGGCGCAGTTGTGGCAGGAGGGGCTGGCGGCAATCGGCGCCAACTGTGGCCACAACCTTCAGGACACGCTTGCCGTCGTGGAGGAGCTCCGTCGTTTGCTTCCCGAGGCTACCCTCATGGCCAAACCCAACGCCGGGGTGCCGGTGCTGGGTGAAGACGGCCGCACTCACTTCGACGTCGACCCGGAGCCAATGGGGGCCTTCTCAGTGCGCTTCCTGGACGCGGGCGCCCGCATCATCGGCGCTTGTTGCGGCAGCACCCCGGATCACATCGCCGCCATCGCCCGGGCGGCGCGAGCCTATCCCTCTTCCGGAGGCACGAATGTCTGAGATCACCGCCGGCGACTTCCGCTACTATGATCTCCGCCGCCGTACCGCCAGCGACGACATCGGTGCTCTGTTCCCCGACTGGCAGCCGGGTGATGAGCGCGTGGCCGTCTTCACACCGCATGACGATGATGGCGCCCTCGGCGCCGGGTACTCGATGCTGGCGGCGATGGCCAACGGGGCCGAGGTCTACGTCATGGTCTTCTGCGACGGATGGGCCGGCTACAGCACCCCGGAGGAAGCTTCCGGGATCGTGGCTCTTCGCGGTGAGGAGACCCTAGAAGCTTACCGATCCATGGGCGTACCGGATGAGAACATCCTGCGCATGGGCTACGCCGACTTCAGCGTGCTGCCCTACATCGGCTGGCACCTGGACTCCGGCAAGCTGGGCACCATCGCCAACGTCGTCCCCACCCTGCGGCGGCTGCAGGTGACACGCCTGCTCATCCCCAACGGCTACCGCGAGCACGTAGATCATGAGGCGGTGCACCGAGTGGGTGCGTTCGACGGTCCCCAGGTGGGAGACGCCATTCTGGCCGAGTACGGCCGGGCCAAGCCCGTGCGCAGCTTCATGCAGTACGCCGTCTGGGCCGACCTCTCCCCCGAGGACGCGCTGGTGAGCGGCGAAGACACCCGCGTGCGGGCCAACCGCGCTATAGTAGCCACACCGAAGGTCGAGGATGCGGTCATGGAAGCAGTGCTGGCTTGGAAGAGCCAGGGCCAGGTCATCGAGGGGTTAGTGGATCAGCGGGCCGGCCGGCGCCATGGCGACAAGTGGCTCGAGGTCTACTACTCCTTCGACCCGCGGCCGCTCCTGGACTACGGTCCCTACCACAAGCTGATCGAGACCATAGCTTAGGCTCCGACCGCGGAGCCGGTCCCGCGCTGGGGGTGCTGGAATGGCAGAACTGCCCGAGCTGTTGGTGCTGGCCGAGCAGATGGGTACCGAACTGGCCGGCAAGACCCTGGCGGACGTCGAGGTGGTGCAGGAGAAGTGCCTGAACCTGCCGCCGGCGGCGTTCCGCCAGAACCTCGTCGGGTGCCGGATCGATCGGGTCTACAACCGGGGCAAGTGGATCTTCCTCGATCTCAGCCAGGAAGGTCACCTGCTGCTCAACCTCGGCATGGGGGCGGATCTGCTGTACTACGGGCCCGGGCAGGCCTGGGACGACGGACACCGGGTGCGCTTCCACTTCGATGACGGATCGGGCTTCACCTGTCGCTTCTGGTGGTTCGGGCACGCTCACTACTGCTCCACCCCTGAACTTGCGGGGCACGAGCCGACGGCCTCACTGGGCCCGTTGGCCCTGTCGGACGAGATGACGCTCGAGTGGTTCTCGTCTCTGTTCGGAAAGGGCCGGCGGCGGGTCAAGGCGATGCTCACCGACCAGAAGCGCATCTCCGGCATCGGGAACGTCTACATCCAGGACATCCTCTTTCGCGCCCGGCTGCACCCCACGCGCCCGGTCAGCGGCCTCAGCGAGGCTGATGTGGCGCGCCTGTACCATGCGACCACCGGCACCTTACGCGAAGCCTATGAGAAGCGGGGCCTGGCCTACGAGAAGGACTTCTACGGAGTGCCGGGGGGCGTCACCATGGACGACTTCCTGGTGGGCTACCGGGAAGGGAAGCCGTGCCCGGAGTGCGGTGCTACAGTGGCCAAGATCAGGACTGGCAGCACCGCTTCCTTCATCTGCCCTGTCTGCCAGCCCGAATAGCGATCGCCGTGCCTACCGTCGCCACGGGCCGCCTCAACCTGGTCTCGCTCAGCCCTGCCTCGCGGGAGGCTCTCTTGGCGGGAGCAGATCGTTTGCCCGGCATAGCGGCGCTACGAGCGCCCGATTCGCCTTCGACGGACCTGCTGGAGATGCTCGCCTCGCCGGATGCCACCATCGGAGAGTGGGGCTCGCGGGTCATGGTGCTTCGAGCGGAGGGCCTGATTGTGGGCGATGTCGGCTTCCATTCCCCTCCCAACGCGGCGGGCGAGGTGGAGATCGGGTACTCGGTTGCACCGGGGTTCCGCGGGCGTGGGCTGGCTGCCGAGGCGGTCCGGGCGCTGACGGCCTGGGCCTTCTCTAGCGGAGCGCAAGCGGTCATCGCTCACTGCGACCGGACCAACCTAGCATCGGATCGGGTACTGGCCCGCTGCGGCTTTATGCGCGAGGGCGAGAGCGACTCGGAGATGGCTTGGAGGCTACGGCCTCCGGTTGGCGGGACGAGCAGCTACGACTACCCCCGGCGCCGGGGCGAATTGCCCATCTCGTGGGGTGAATTCGCGACGCTGTACTGCCAACTTGCCGATGAGGTGGCGGCGCTGGGCGTCGATGCCGTGGTGGGAATCGCCCGGGCCGGGCTCATTCCGGCCACGGCGGTGGCTTGCGCCTTGAGGCTGGACCTCTTTCCGGTGCGGGTGACGCGCCGGGAGGGCGATGTGGTGACGCGTCAGCATCCCGTCTGGAAGGTACCGCTCTCGCCCGATGTGGCGGGGCGGCGGGTGGCGGTGGTCGATGAGATCGCCGATACCGGTGAGACCCTGGCACTAGTGGCCGACGAAGCGCGACGACTTGGTGCCGAGGCGGTGTACACAGCCTGCCTGGTTCAGCACACCTGGGCGCATCCCCGCCCGGACCTCTGCGCGCTGGTGTCCGATGCTCTGGTCGTCTTCCCCTGGGATGCTCAGGTACGGGTGGACGGTGTCTGGCGACCACATCCGGAGATCGAGGCGGCGCGCCGCGCCCAGACCGACGATACCTGATCCCATGGACTATGCTCCCCTGGCCGGCGGCTACGCGCGGCACCGGCGCCCCCATCCCGAGGTGCTCCGCGCCCTTGAGCAGCGCGTCAAGGACTCAGGTGCCGTCCGCGTCCTCGAGGTCGGATGCGGGGCCGGCGCCTATGTCGAGGCGCTGGCTCTCTCTACGCGCGCCCGCCCCATGGGGCTGGACCCCTCCCGGCAGATGCTCTCGCAATGGAGTGAGTGCCCTCGCTCCGAGCGAGTTCAGGCTCGCGCTGAGGCAATCCCACTGTCGGCGGCGTCGGTGGACCTCGTCTTCACGGTGGATGTGATCCACCATCTCTCCGATCCTGACGCCTACTTCCGCGACGCGCACCGGGTGCTCAGAAGCGGCGGCTGGGTGTGCACCGTGACTGACTCCGAGGACATTATCCGCTCGCGCCGGCCGCTTTCGGCCTACTTCCCGGAGACGATTGCCATCGAGTTGGCGCGCTACCCGGCGCTGTCCCGTCTGCGCGCCCTGATGCGAGCCGCCGGCTTTCGGGACCTGCAGGAGGGGGAGGTGGGAGTCTCCTATCCTATGACCGACATCGGTCCCTATCGAGACCGAGCCTACTCTGCCCTCCACCTCATCGGCGACGAGGCCTTCGGTCGCGGCCTCGTTCGGCTGGCTGCCGACCTGGGGCGCGGGCCCGTGCAGGCCACTTCTCGGTACGCTATGCTCTGGGGGCGCAGCAGATGCTGGGAGTGAGGAGCCAGATGAACGAGCCGTGGGCGGCGGGCGATCGCGCCGTGGTCTATCACAACTGCCGAGTTCGTGCTCTGTGCGACCAAGACCAGCCCGCCAATGCTCTGGCGGTGCAGGCAGGGCGGGTCCAGTGGGTGGGGTGCGAGGATGATCTCGGCGCCGGCAACTGGAGGCGGGTAGATTTGGGTGGCGCTGTTGTCATCCCGGCGCTCGGAGACGCCCACACTCACCTGCTCTGGTACGCCCTACTGCGCCGGCGCGTGGATTTGCGCGGTGCTACCAGCGAACCCGATGCGGCGTCGCGGGTGGCCTCCTATGCGGCCGATCATCCCGGTTCGGGCTGGATTCAGGGCAGCGGCTGGAACGAGAACACCTGGGACGTGACCAGATTGCCCTCGAGGTTGTCCTTGGATACCGTCTGCCCTGGCCGACCGGTGGTACTGTCGCGGGCCGATGGGCACATGGTCTGGACCAACAGCGTCGCTCTCCAGGCCGCCGGCATCACTTCCACTACGCCGGATCCGGCGGGCGGTCAGGTGGACCGCGACCAGGGCGGTGAGCCCACCGGCATACTGCGCGATCGCGCCGCCGACCCGGTACGGGATCGCGTGCCGCCGCCGACTCTGGCCGAGCGAGTAGCCGCGCTACGGGAGGTGCAGCCGGAACTGCTCTCCTACGGCTTGGTGAGCCTGCACACCATGGAAGGAAGGGACACCCTCGAGGCCCTGCAGGAGTTGCGTCAGGGAGGCGACCTGCGGCCGCGGGTCCTGGTGCTGCCGCCCATAGCGCTCCGCCCGGAACTAGAGGCCATCGGGCTGCGGCCGGGCTTCGGCGATGATCATCTGCGCCTGGGCCAGCTCAAGCTCTTCGTGGACGGCAGCCTGGGTTCGCGTACCGCCTGGATGCTGGAGGACTTCTGCGGGGAGGCGGGCAGTCGCGGTCTGGCGATGCTGGAGCAGGCGGAGCTCGTGGGGCTGCTGGACGAGGCGCACCTGGCCGGGTGGCCCTGCGCCATACACGCCATCGGCGACGCCGCCAACCGGCACGTGCTCGAGGCGCTGGCGGACGTTCCGCGGGCACCCGGTCCGCTGCCGGACCGCATCGAGCATGTGCAGTGCATCCGTCCCGAGGACGCCATGCGGCTCTCGGCCCAGGGAGTGGTGGCGTCGATGCAGCCCGTGCACGTTGCCTCGGACTGGCGGGTGTCCGACCGCCTGTGGGGTGAGCGATCGCGGCAAAGTTACGCTTGGCAGATGCTGGCCCGGGCAGGAGCGGTGCTCGCCTTCGGCTCCGACGCGCCTGTCGAGTCCATCAACCCTTGGCTCGGCCTGCAGGTGGCCGTCACGCGACAGGACCTCGAGGGTCAGCCGGCCCGAGGCTGGTACCCGGAGCAGCGCCTCTCGCCCCGAGAGGCGTTGAGCGGTTTCACCAGCGGAGTGGCAGCAGCGGCGGGCGAGGCCGGGCAGGGGCGGCTGGTAGCCGGGGCGCGGGCGGACTTCCTGGTGCTTGAGGACGACCCGCTCACGATGGATCCGAGGGCTTTGGCGACCATCTCGCCGTTAGCGACCTACGTCGACGGTGTGAAGGTTTGGACGCGGACCGACTGACTTGACCTGGTGGAGGTCACTATGGAATCTACGGTGGAAGCCTCTGTCTGGGCTGTGCTGGCCGCATTCGCGGTGCGATTCCCGTTATTCCTGGTGTGGGCGGTGGCTGCCCTGGCTGCCATCACACGCTGGCGCATGCTGCCTAAGCAGGCACTCCTGACCTTGGTGGCAACGGCGCTCGTAACGGTCGATATGCTGCTGGGAACCTACGTCGGCTGGCGACTGCCTTCCTGGACGGTACCGCGATGGGGCATCGAGGAGTACTCCGTTGCTTACCAGGTACTGGCTTTCCTGCGGTCGGCGGTACAAGCAGTGGCCTGGGCCCTGCTGGCGTACGCCGCCCTGGGGCGAATTGTGCGCCCCTTCGAGAAGGACTCAGA
>JAAYAV010000256.1 GCA_012719195.1 Anaerolineae bacterium
CTGATCTTGGGCGGGAGTTCCGGAGCACGGCGACTGAACGCTGCCACGCTCCGCTGGGCGCCCCAGTTGCTGGCTGAGGCCGACGTCCTGCATGTCGCCGGGCGACGCGATTTCGAGCAAGTATCGCAGGAAGCCGAGGCTGCCGGGCTGTCGGATGCCGCTGGCTATCACCTCTACGACTATCTGGAGGAGATGGCCCTGGCGGTGGCGGCGGCGGACTTGGTGGTGAGCCGGGCCGGAGCCGCGACCCTGGGCGAACTGACAGTGGCCGCGCGGCCGTCCATACTGGTGCCGGGGACCTTCGGCGGTGGTCACCAGCGCTACAACTCCGACTACATGCGCCGGCAGGGCTGCTCCGAAGTGATAGAGGATGACGAGGTGGAGAGAGCCTTGGGCCCGACGGTGCTTGAGTTGCTCGGAAGGCCGGACTGTCTGGCCGACATGGCGGCGAAGGCGCGAGCCATAGCCAGGCCGGACGCCTCCCGCCGGCTGGCTCAGCTGCTGATCGAGACCGCGGAGGATCGTCGCCGTGTCCACTGAACTAGTGTTCGACCAGAGCAGCGTCACATTGGCGCTGGCCATCGTATTTGGGCTGGTGGGGCTGGCGCAGGGAGGAGCGCGCTCGGTGCTGTCTGTGGCCGCATCGCTGGCCATCATCGTCGGGCTGGGCGAGGCCGAGGTGGCGACGCGCATCCTGGACGTGGGCGGCAAGGTGGCCGCTGTCCTGTCGCGAGCCCTCGGTCGGGCCGAGCCCATCACTTTGGGGTCGCCGGGACCGTACTTCTTCCTGGTCTACGTCGGCCTGGTGATAGCCGTGATGCTGCTGAGCCGGGCGCTCCTGGCCGATCCTTCACCGTCGCGTTCGTCTCGCCTCTTCGGGGCCATGCTGGGTGCCCTCAACGGACTGCTGTTTGCCCTCATGTTGCGCGAGTACCTGCTGCCTTCACTGGGCGGAGCCCTCTCTCAAGGCTTGGTGATGCGCTTGCACCTCGGGCCCGAAGTCTCGATCCAGTCCCTCCCTCCACGGGGCCTATCGGTTAGTACGGTGGCCTACCTCTTCGGTCTGCTTCTCGCCGGCGCAGCGCTGGTGCGCAAGGTCCACCGTCTGCGGCGGACTCGACCGTGACCACGGCCGTTCCCCACCGAGTCCACTTCGTGGGCGTCGGCGGCAGCGGCCTCTCGGCCTTGGCCCGCGTGACAATGGGCCTGGGGAGCCGGGTGACCGGATCCGACCGCGTGCGCGGAGACGAGATCTCCAGCCTGCAGGCCCTTGGCCTGACTTTCCAGGTTGGGCACGAGCCGGACCTGGTGAAAGATGCCGAGATGGTGGTGATCACCTCGGCAATCCGTGAGGAAGTACCTGAGGTGGCCTGGGCGCGCGCTCGGGGCGTGACCGTCTGCAAACGGCACCAGTACCTGCCTCTGCTGGCGCAGGGCAAGCGTATGGTCGCCATTGCCGGTACGCACGGCAAGACAACCACCACCGCTCTGCTCGCCCACGTACTGGCCGAGACCGATCGTGACCCTACGGCGGTGGTGGGTGGGATGCTGGAGTCGTGGGGTAGTAACGCTCGCGTGGGAGAGAGCGACCTGTTCGTGGTCGAGGCCGATGAGTACGACCGGATGTTCCTGAGCCTGAACCCGTGGCTGGGCGTGCTCACCATCGTGGAGGCGGACCATCCCGATTGCTACCCCGACCGTGCAGCGATGGAGGCCGCCTTCAGCCAGTTCGCCCGGCAGTGTCGTTCCCTGGTCGTCAATGGGGACGACCCCGGCATCGCGCGGGCGCTGGCCGCGGCTGGAGTCGGATCGTCCAGTCGCTACGGACGTGGCGTCGAGTGCAACTGGCGACTGCTGGCGGCTGCGGGCGACCACGACGCGACCACGGTGTCATTCCGAGCGCCCAATGGGTGTAGCCACCGTGCCCGTGTTAGGATGTGGGGTGCCCACTCGGCGGCCAACTGCCTGGCGGCCGTGGCGGCGGCATTCGAGGTTGGAGTGCCGCCCGCGGAAGCCTCCGAAGCCCTGAGCTCGTTCGAGGGCGTCCGGCGCCGCTTCAGCGTCCGGGGGCCATTCTCGGGGGTGTTTGTGGTGGATGACTACGCCCATCACCCGACGGAAGTGCGGGCGGTGGTGGATTCGGCCCGACAGCGATTCGCCGGTCGGCGAATCCTGGTTGTGCTGCAACCGCACACTTTCTCGCGCCTGGAGCAGCACTTCGAGGATTTCGTGGAGGCACTGCGCTTGGGAGACGAAGCGTTCGTTCTGCCCGTCTACGCCTCGCGCGAGGCGGGCGACTCAGTAGCGGCGGCGGCCTTACTGGCCCGCGCAGCGGGCGCTGTGGCCCTGCCTCCGGTTGCCGAAGCGGCCGGGCCGCTCTTGCAGCATGTGCGGCCGGGGGACGTGGTCCTCAACCTGGGCGCCGGAGACGCACAATCGCTGAGCAGCGACCTGATTGCTGCGTTGGCGGATGGCGATGTCGCGCCGGCGTCCTGAGCCGATCCGGGAGCGAGTGCCGCTTTCGCGGTACACGACCATGCGGGTCGGCGGTCCGGCCCGCTACTTCGCCCAGGTGGGCGACGCCGATCTGGTGGTTCGCCTGGCGCAGTGGGCTCGGGATGAGGAGGTCCGCTGGGTGGTGCTGGGTGAGGGCTCCAACGTGATCTGCGCCGACGACGGGTATGACGGCCTGGTCATCGTCTACCATGATCCGGCGGCGCAGCCAGCGATCGAGACCACGGAGGATGAGTCAGCTACGGCCCGGGTGGTCGCCGATGCCTGCCTACCGCTTGCGAACCTGGCCCGCTGGACGGCGCGACACGGGCTCTCCGGGCTCGAGTGGGCCGCGGGAATCCCCGGGACGGCGGGCGGCGCGGTCGTCGGTAATGCCGGTGCCTTCGGTACCAGCATGGCGGATGTCGTCCTGGACGCCGAGGTAGTGCGTTCGGGCGGGCGGGCCCGGGAGAGTGCCGCGTCCCTGGGCCTTGCCTACCGGACATCGGCTCTGGCCCAAGAGGTGGGGCCGCTCGCCGTGCTGCGGGTGGGTCTTGGGCTACAGCCGGACGACGCCAGTTCCTGCCTGGGGAGGCTGGAGCAGTTCGGGCGGGCGCGCCGCCGCAGCCAGCCTGGTGGCCCCAGTAGTGGCTGCGTCTTCCGTAACCCGCCGGGTAGGTCCGCCGGACGGCTGCTGGATCAGTGCGGACTCAAGGGACACGCCGTGGGCGATGCGGTATACTCTGATCGACACGCCAACTTCGTCATCAACCGCGGCAACGCCACCGCGGCCGACGTGGTGGGCTTGATGCAAGTGGGCCGCGAGGCGGTCTGGAGGCGGTTTGGCGTTATGCTCGAGCCGGAAGTGAGATTCCTCGGCGGCCTGACCTTGGGAAGGCTGGAATGAAGGAGCCCAAGCGTATCGCTGTTCTGTACGGCGGCGTCTCCGGAGAACACGAGGTCTCGGTACGATCGGCGCAGTCGGTCATGCGGGCGCTGCAGGAGGCGGGGTACGACGTGCTGCCCGTCTACATCGGCAAGGATGGCGCCTGGAGGCTTGATGGAGGGCGTCAGCTGTCGCCGGGGGCCGCGCTTCCCATGCTGAGCGGGGCTGAGGGCGCAGCCTCAGGAGGCAGGCCACTGCTTCCCGGCGGCAGCGATTCTGCGGCCTCCGCCAGCACGAGCGACTCTGCCGCTGATCTCGTCTTCCCCGTGCTGCACGGCACTCTGGGCGAGGATGGCGCCCTCCAGGGCCTGCTGGAAGTGGCGGAGATGCCCTACGTCGGTTCGGGCGTACTGGGAAGCGCCGTGGGGATGGACAAGATTGCGCAGAAGTTGCTGCTCCGGGCGTCGGGCTTGCCGGTAGTCGACTTTGCCACCAC
>JAAYAV010000257.1 GCA_012719195.1 Anaerolineae bacterium
GGCCGATCCGTCGGCGGCGACCGCTCTGGGAAGGGCCGCACGAGAACGGGTGCTGGCGCAGTACACCCAGTCCAGAATCGCCGCCCAGACGGCCGCTCTCTACGAGGGGATCACAAGGCGGCGCTGAGGTCGGAGGCGGAGGGCCCACCAGCAGGCGATGGCGGTCACCCCGGCCAGCCCGAGCAGGCCCAACCAGGGCTGGAGGTAGACGGTGCCCAGAAGCAGCGACGCCTGCCCAATAGTGTGCAGGGCCCCCGCATAGAAGAGCCAGGCTCGGCGCGCGCGGGAGAACACCTGCAGAACCAGCACTGACAGCCCCGTCTGCAGCCCCACCATGGTGGCGCTCTCCGCCCCCTGGAGGAACGGCCGCCACACTGCCATGCTCGCCAACTCTCGCTGTTCCGCCAGGAACTCCACTGCCTCACGCGCTGTCATGCCCAGGGCGAAAGGGCTGATCTGGGAGAGGAGGAGGTAGTTGCCCAGGCGCACCAGCGTCGGCAGCGCCACCAGGAAGATCGCTTGCAAGCCGCCGAAGCCAAGCCCGAACAGAACCGCCCGCGACCAGGTGCGCCGCACCCCCCGGAACAACAGCCGCAGCCCGAGGTAGCGTCCCGTCTGCTCCACCGTGGCCGTGAGCAGTGCCAGCGCCAGTGCCCAGATGGCCAGCCCGGACGTGGTCTGCGCCCAATCCTTTCCGGAAGCCCAGCGGCTCGCCCAATCCACCACCGGAAGCAGCACCAGCAGGCCGGCGACGGCGAAGGTCACAGTGCCGAAGACGAAATCATCCCATCCCAGCTGCAACCAGCGGCGCGTCCGCTGGGCGAAGAGCAGCGGCAAACCCGCCTCCAGCAGCATGGCGGCCAACAGCGAAAGGACTAGCGGGGCGCGAATCAACTTTCACGATCTCCAGCCACTACCGGTCCGGTCCGCTACGTATCTCGTCCGCGGACCAGCCACCATCCCAGGGATGCACCCAAGCCTGCGGCCACGCCGGCCACCACCGACGCCACCAGTTGTGATCGCGTCGGCGATAACCGCACCCCGCGCTCGTCTACCGTCAGTAGCGCCACCGACATCGACTTGGCTCCCTCCGTTGGGTCGGGTAGGCGGGTGACGTCTCCCTTCCCGGTCCCATCCACGGCGGCGGTGCGTTGCACCCACACGTCGCCGACCGGGATGACGGTCCGCCCCTGCTCCGCGCGAGGTTCACCGAACGCCAGCCGCACCAGGCCGGCGTGCTTGAAGTCTTCCACCCAGCGGAAGAGCAACTCGACCACTAGCCTTCTCCCCGCGCCTGTGTCGCATTCCGAGAGTGATGCCTTAGCCAGATTAGGACGGCCGTCACGGCCATCACCGTAGCGGCCCCGGCAAGCATCGGCCAGAGCGTACGCGTCCATAGGCGCAAGTAGCGCCGCCGACCGCCCGGCTCGGTGACGCGCACCCCCACCGGCCGCACCCAAGCTTCCGCCCAAGCTCGCCCACGCGCCTCTCCCGTCATGGGCACTAACACTCGCCCCTTGGCGCCGCGGAGCACCCATGCGACCGGTTCCAGCCGGTAGCCGCGGACGAAGTACGGCCTTCCGGTCGCTCGCTCCAACACCCACGGACCCAGGCCGAATCTCACTGGTCTCCTCCATCAGGGGGCCATTCCACGCGGCCACCTGCGAGCCAACGGCGCGCCAGCCGTTCCTCCTCCGCCCGCCCCGTCACCTGCCCGTCCAGCACGGCGTCCCGCAGCGTTTTCAGGACCTCGCCGAACAGGGGACCGGGACGGTACCCCCACTCCCGAAAGTCGGAGCCGGACACCTGAGGCTGCACCCAGCGCCACTCCCCGCGGTAGCGCTGCACCCTCTCTCGAGCCAGGTCGTTGTCGGCCAGCGAGTAGGCGGCCAGCAGCCCGGCCTCATCGTGGGCTTCCAGCAGGCTGCACACCCGGCTGGGCGGCACATCGAGCTCGGACAAGTCCCGCACAGCCTGACGCAGCCGGGGAGTCAGGGTGAGCGAGCGCGTCACCGGCCGGGGCAGCCTGAGCCGCTCGGTGATGGTGAGAATATCTTCGTCTGTGGCCTCCCAGACCAGCATCGTCAGGTAGGTGCGCGGCAAATCCGACCGCTCCACCCCGAAGTGGGAGGCCTCGTCCCGCGCCTGGCTCATGTCTCCCAGCAGCCGCGGCGAGAGCTCGACGTTGCCTAGAACCTGCTGCAATATCCCGAAACGCTGGAGACGAAGCAGGGCCCGCTCCGGTGCCTGTTCGTCCAGGATCAGCATCAGCTCGGCCGCCACCCTCTCGCCCGACGTTCGACCGAGCAGGTCGGCGGCGTCGTCTATCAGTTCGGCGGTACGCGGCTCGATGCGGAAGCCTAGGCGCGCCTCCAGGCGCACGGCGCGCAGCACGCGCGTTGGGTCCTCCACGAAAGAGAGGCTGTGGAGCACCCGGATCAGCCCCTGATCCAGGTCCCGCAGGCCGCCGAAGAAATCCAGCACCTCGCCCAGGCGACCCGGGTTCATCGCGATCGCCAGCGTGTTGATGGTGAAGTCGCGCCGGTGGAGATCCTGCTTGATGGAACTACGCTCCACGATCGGCAGCGCCGACGGGCGCTCGTAGAACTCGGTTCGGGCGGTGGCGAAGTCGATGTGCTCGGGCAAATGGTCGGCCGGCGCGCCGTCGGGTCCACGCTCCAGGAGCCACTTGGCGGTACCGAAGCGCCGGTGACAGCGCACCTGACCGCCCAGTTCGGCCTGCACCGCCTGAGCGAGAGCGATGGCGTCCCCCTCAACCACGAAGTCCAAGTCGAGATTGGGGAAGCCGAGCAGGAGGTCGCGCACGAAGCCGCCGACGGCGTAGATGTTGTAGCCCTGTGCGTCCGCCAAGTCCGCAACCCGCTGGATGAGGTGCCACAGCGTCTCAGGCAAGGCCTGCTCCAGGCGCTCCAGCACCCGCGGTGGACGGGTCGCCCCTCTCTCCTCGGCGGCCCAGAGCTTGATCAGGTCGGTCCGCGTGACGATGCCGATGACGCGCCCATCCTCGACGACAGGGACCTGGCCGATGTCGTGCTCGGTCATGAGGCGCTGCACCTCGCGCACGCCGGTTTCCGGAGTAACGCTTACCCCCTGGGCGCGCATGTAGACGCGCACCGGCGCCCGGTCCAGCTCGTGGTGCATGGCGCGGTCGATCTCGCGCCGGGTGATTATGCCCACCAACCTCTCTCCGTCCACCACCGGAAAGCCCTCATGACCGTAGCGCTGCATGAGCGCCGCGGCTTGGGCAACGCGCGTGTCGGGCGCCAGGACGTGTACTCCGTAGGACATGATCTGCCTCACGGTGGTGCTCGGCTCCACCGCCAGAGGAAGGTACTCGCGCAGCTCCGTCGTTAGCTCCGTCAGGTCGCGACCCCGCACCAGGGCCGCCGAGGCGCGCGCGTGTCCCCCGCCGCCGAAGTGACGGGCCACCCGCCCCACATTGATGGTGCCCTTCTCGCTGCGCGCTACCATCTGGATGTGGTCCGTCATCTGCACCAGCAGGAAGAGCGCCTGCGGCTCGTACAGGTCCATGAGGCGATGGGCGAGCACGCTGATCTCCTCGACGTAGGAGTCCGCCTGGGACGCGGCCACGGCCACCACCACGCCCTCTACCTCGAACGTCTCGACGCTCTGAGCCAGCAAGGAGTACAATTCTCTCTGCTCGTCGGTTAGGGGATAGCTAAGGTAGCGGCCGGCAATCTCCAGGTTCGCGCCCATCTGCAGCAACCGGGCCGCCGCGATCAGGTCCCGGGGCGTGGTTCCAGCGTACGTGAGCCCCCCGGTGTCCTCGTAGATGCCCAGCACGAACAGCGTCGCCTCCAGAGGGTCCACGGCCACCCCGGCTTCCAACATCCGCTCCACCAGGACGGTGGTCACGCTACCGGTGGTCTCCAGTTCGTAGGTTGCATTGGGCAGTCGCTCGTCCATACTATGATGGTCAATCACTACGTGCTGGGTAAGGTCGTCAATGCCCCTGAGTTGAGGCGGATTCTGGGTATCCACCAGGATGAGCCGCTCGACTCTCTCACGAGGGAGGTCAGCCGGGCTGTGCAGGGGCAAACGATCCTGGTACAGTGAATGGAAGGCGCGAACGTTGCGGTTCATCTGGTAGGGCACAACGGCCAGAGCAGAGGGGAACAGCCTCGCGGCCGCCACGAGCGCCGAGAAGCCATCGAAGTCAGTATTCTCGTGGGTGGCGATCAGGTCCATGCATCCATTATGTAGCCGGCCGGTCCCGGCGACAACCACCGCCGACCCACCTCGCTCGGCTGAGGAGAGCCACAGATGGAGCAAGAGCGTCGGCCGGTAGGGGCCACCTTGCGCCGCCCCGCCTACCTCTACGCCGGTCTCATCGGCGCAGCGCTGATCGGCATTGCCTTGGTCCTGGTGCCCTGGTTCTCAGCCGAGGAACAGGGGGCCGTCGCCCCCATGCGCACCATCCCCAACACGGACGTCAACCCCTACGGCGCCAACTTCTTCCTGCCAAGAGAGGTGGAGGACTGGAAGCGCGAACGGACCGTCTCCATGGCCGCCGAGGCCGGGATTCGCTGGGCCAAGATCCAGTTCTCGTGGGCCGAGATCGAGCGCGACGGCAAGGCACAGAGCGATGCCGACCTCGATTGGACCAAGTATGACGAGATCGTCGCTCTCTGTGAGCGCTACGGCATCCGCGTCATCGCCCGCCTGGATCGTGCCCCCAACTGGAGCCGCACCGACAACACCGTGCCGGGCAGCCCTCCCGACGACTTTGACGACTACGGTGACTTCGTCTACGCCTTCGCCTCGCACTACCGCGGCCGCGTCGACTATGTTCAGGTGTGGAACGAACCCAACCTCTGGAGCGAATGGGGCAACCGGCCCGTGGACCCGGCTGCTTATGTCGAGCTGCTCGAGACGGCCTACCGGCGGGCCAAGGAGGCCAACCCCAACGTCTACGTGCTGTCGGCGCCGCTGGCCATTACCCTGGGCGAGCCGCACCCCGATGAAGGCAAGTGGCGGGCCATGGACGACGTCCAGTACCTGGAAGCCATGTACGCTGCCGGCGCCCAGCCCTACTTCGACATTCTCTCCGCCAACGCTTTCGGCATGAGCCTTCCCCCGGAGGATCCGCCCTCGCGCGATCAACTCAACTTCTCCCGCGTGCTTCTGCAGCGACAGGTGATGGAGCGACACGGCGATTCTGAGAAGGCTGTCTGGTTCAACGAGTTCGGCTGGAACTCGCCCCCCGACGACATGCCCGACGAGCGGGCGCTCTACGGGCGTGTCACCGAGGAGCAGCAGGCGCAGTATGCCCTCACCGCCATCGAGATGGCGCGCCGGAGTTGGTCGTGGGCGGGAGTGTTCAGCTACTGGTACTTCCGCCAGGTGGGTGACATCACACCCGATCTGGCTGACTACTACTTCCGTATGGTGGA
>JAAYAV010000258.1 GCA_012719195.1 Anaerolineae bacterium
GAGAAGTGGCGCCGGCTGCGGCGGGTGGCGATGACCCCCCGCAAGGGCCGATCGCCGAGGTGTAGGTCCTCCACTGCGGGGAGGGCGAAGGTGGGGGCTCCGGCGGGAGCGGGCTTCTCAAGCAGGGGCCGTGGCAGGCCCCGCTGCTGGTCGGTGCCCATGACTGGGAACTCGCCCCAGCCGTCCGCGCGGAGGAACTCTAGACAGCGGTCCTGGTCGGTCATGTCGCTCCTTACTTAGGGCCTGCCGGACAGGCGTAAGCGTCGTCCGCCAGCAGTTCGACGTAATGGTGTGTAGTATCGAAACCCAGTGAGTGATAGCAGGCGATAGCGGCGCCGTTGTCCGCCCGAACGTTGAGGCCGATGTGATCGACGGTGTGCAGAAGGTCGCGGCAGAGGGCGGCGGTGACCGCCCGGGCGAGGCCGCGACCGCGGTGAAGCGGGTGGGTGGCGATGCTGCCCAGCGCCGCCACCCGGTATGACCGGGAATACACGTGGACGCCGGCCGCGCTCACCAGCCGTCCGTCCCGACGGATGCCGCGGAAGCAGCCGGTGACCAGCAGGTCCGGGTCGTAAGCGTTGTCCGGGTAGGCGCGGCGGTACAGGTCCAGCAAGTCGGCCCCGTCCATCTCTGTCAGCCGCGTTGTGGCCATGTTGGGCGCGTCCTGCAGCGCCTGCCGGTGGAGCAGTCCCATCTTGAGGTGCGGCTGGGCCGCCGACAGCCGGTACCGCCCCGCCAGTACGTCCGTCAGCCCGGGGCTGAGGTGGCATTGCAGGTGGGGTGGGAGGGCTGGTATCAGCTCGCGCAGGAGCGCTCGCGTCGCACCGGCTGACGTCTCGTCCAGCGCCAGCAGGGCCGGCGGGGCGACGCCGTGGTATAGCAGCACTGCTGACTGCAGGGCGTCGGCTTCGCGCCGGCCGTACCAGATGGTCCGGGGCCGGAAGCGGGCATCCAAGTCACCGAGCCCGTAGAGGTGGAGGTATGGATCCCGCCTCAGCCAGCGCTCCACCTCCTCCTGGTCGTCCAGGATGGCCAGACGCGGCACGCAGGCCCCTAGAGGCTTCCGAGGCTGCCAATCAGGGCGACAGAGATGCAGGTGCAACTGCAGATGAGAGCCAGTACAACGGCCAGAATCGACAACACCAGAACCATGAACCGGCTCTCATTGGCTTCGTCCATATGCGCCTCCTGCCCATCTTGGCGGCCGCTTCTCAGCCCGGCGCCCGCCATCCACACCCGACAGCATACTCAATGCCTAGAGGGTGTAAAGGGGTCCGTCCTCTAGGAGGAGGGCAGCAGCTTCTGGAGTTCCTGCAGCTTGCCCAGGAGGTCCTCCATGGGACCTAGGGCCCCTTGCAGCGCCTCCAGCCCGCCGGCCAGGTCCTTCTTCTCGCAGATGAGCTCGTTGGCCTTCGCCAGGCTGCTGACGGCATTGTCTGCTGCTGCAGTTACGGCGTCGTGAGGCGCCTGCACAGCGGACGGTGGCTCGATGACCTGCAACTGCTCGGTTATCTCACGACCACGCGTCACCAAGCTGCTCAGGGTGGCGTCGCTACAGATGGCCTCAGCGTCACGTTGCCCGGCGGCGGTGTTGGCGAAGGCGAGCACCTCTTGAGCCCAGCCGGCGAACTCCTGTAGCGGGGCCCCCACCTTGCCGACATAGGCCCCGAGGTCGCCGCCGAAGAGCCGACTCGGGCTACAGGCGAGGGTGAGCGCCAGTACCAGGGTGACCAAGACGGCAACTGACAACGGTCGTCGCATCGGAACCTCCTTTGGTTGGGCTCCGCAGACCGGCCACAGAGATAACGCCCAACACCATCAAGTATACAGACGCGGCGCAACCCGGGCCGGTTCCCATCGCCGCGCGCGACAGCCGCCGGGCCGCGGTGTATAATCGCCGCACTGACCGAGCCAGTTCGGGGTGCTACGCCAACCTGAGCTGTAGACAAGGGGAGCGACATGACTGGAGCGGAGATACTCATCCGGTGCCTGGGCGACGCCGGGATCGATCGCATGTCGGTGCTATGTGGCAACGGCCTCGACCCAATCCTACACGAGGCCCAGTTGGCGGGCATGACGCTCACCGACACCCGTAACGAGCAGACGGCCTCCTACATGGCCGACGCGACCGGGCGCCTGACCCGTCGCCTGGGCGTGTGCGCGGTGAGCAGTGCCGTGGGACACACAAACGCCCTCATCGGCGTGCTCAACTCGCACTTCGACGGTGGCCCCATGCTGCTGATAAGCGGCACTAGTTCGCGTGAGTACTGGGACCTGGGCGTCTTCCAGGAGATGGACCACCTGGCCGTGATCGAATCGATCACCAAGTACGCCCGCGTCGTAGAACGGGCGGATACCATACCGGTGTACGTCCGCGAGGCCATCGGGCAGGCGATCTCGGCGCGGCCGGGGCCGGTGCACCTGACTCTGCCGCTCGAAGTGTTGGAGGCCGACGTCCCCGAGGACCAGATCCGCTGGGTGCAGCAGCCCCAGGCCCTGGCGACGGCCCTCGCCCCGGGCGACGAGGGTCTGGTGCGGGATGCAGCCCGTCTGCTGGCCGCCAGCCGCCGACCGGTGATCGTGGCCGGCTCGGGCTTGTTCTACGCCCAGGGCGGGGCGGAGCTGGCGGCGCTGGCCTCGACGCTGGACATCCCGGTGGTGACGCCCATCTGGGATCGGGGTGTGGTGGATCGGCCGGCGGACTGGTTCCTGGGCGTTGTCGGGGCGGCGAGCGGAAGCGCTCGCATTCTGCCGGACGCCGACCTCATCCTGCTCGCCGGAGCGCGAGTGGACTACCGCGTCGGCTACGGCCTTCCTCCTTCGTTTGACCGGGACACCCGCGTCATACGCATCAGTGCCGACGCCGAGGAACTGCATCAAGGCGTTGAGCCCGACCTGGCCATCCTGGGCGATCCGGCGAGCGTTGTGCGCCAGCTCGTGGCCGAGGCGGAGCGACAGGACCTGGCCGGGTTCCGGCCGTGGCTGGAGGAGACCCGCCGCCGCGACCGGGAGTTCCGCCGGAACTGGATCGACGAGCCGGCGCCGTCCCAGCCGCCCATGACTGGCCGGCATCTGGTGGACGCCCTAGAGCCCTTCCTGGACGACGACACCGTCTTCCTGATGGACGGCGGCAACATCGGTCAGTGGGCGCACATGGTGCTCGCCGCTCGCCGCTACCCCAGCCACTGGTTCACCTGTGGCGCCAGCGGTGTCATCGGCTGGGGCATCGGCGGCGGGATGGCCGCGCGCCTGGCCTACCCGGATCGCAACATCATCCTGCTGGTGGGCGACGGTTCCTTCACCTTCACGCTGGGCGACCTGGAGAGGGCGGCTACTCAGGGTCTGCCGTTTGTGATCGTGCTCGCGGACGACTGCGCCTGGGGCATAGTGGTCAGCGGGCAGTGCAAGTCCTACGGAGCTCAGGGCGCCGTCTGCAGCCGCATGGGCCAGATTGACTACGTGAAGATGGCAGAGTCGTTCGGCTGCCTGGGCATCCGGGCCGAGACGCCCGA
>JAAYAV010000259.1 GCA_012719195.1 Anaerolineae bacterium
CTAGCCTTCGCTCGGGCCCGTCAAGCCGGACTGCACTTCTACGCCTTGACCGACCACGGCTACATGCTTAGGGAGGTCGAATGGACCGCCCTCCGCAGCACTGCCAACGACGCCACCGTTCCCGGTGGCTTTCTGGCCCTGGCCGGGTTCGAGTGGACTCACTCATCGCAAGGGCACGTTGTCGTTTTGGGGACCAAGGAGTACACCACGCGGCATCTACCCGAGACTTCTGACGCGGTCGGACTGCAGTCCTGGCTGACTGCCCGGCCGGAGGCGATCGCCTCCATGGCTCATCCTGGACTGGGAGGTACCTTCCCCGGCGAGGAGCCGGCGCCGCCTGGAAGGGGGCCGCTGGCCCTGCAGGAGGTGCTGAACGGGTCCGGCAGCGACGCCCGAGTGTACCAGGCCGAGTTGCTGACCTCCTGGAGGAATGGCTGGCTGGTGGCGCCAGCGGCCGGATCCGACACCCACGACTGGCTCTGGGGTAGCGGGTCGGACGCGCGAACGGGAGTGTGGGCCACCGACCTCACGGAGCAGGCGTTGCTCGATGCCTTGTCCGCGGGCAGGGTCTTTGCCAGCCAGGACCCCGACCTCGCCGTGGGTTGGTCTTGCGGCGACGCTTGGATGGGCTCGCGGGCCGCTGTGTCGTCGGGAGAGTGCACTGCCTACTACTGGGACCGCCAGGGAGAGCATGCGCTGCTGGAAGTGGTAGACCTGGCGGGGGTAACCGCCTACTCCGGGGATGTGGCCTCCGGGGAGGAGTCGCCGTTCCCCGCCCTTCCCTCGGGCCCATTCTGGCTCCGTATAACCCAGCCGGACGGCGACCGCGCCTGGACGCCCCCGGTCTGGCCAGTCTCCTAGTCGTCCCGGCCACATGGTCTTTGTGCCCGCGTGCCCCGCGGGTTAGAATGTTGGCGTTCTGTGCCGGAGAACAGAGTCGTGTGGGGCTATGGCAGCGAGCACTGGGAGACCGCATATTCGC
Organism: Anaerolineae bacterium; assembly: GCA_012719195.1. Classification (GTDB taxonomy): domain Bacteria; phylum Chloroflexota; class Anaerolineae; order DRVO01; family DRVO01; genus Ch71. The sequence continues at coordinate 983 of JAAYAV010000259.1, forward strand.
TGGGTTGTCGGTATCGCTCTGCTTTGCGGACTGGTTATTGCCGGTGGCTATCGTGAGATCATGTCCACGGTTCGCACCGAGTTGGGTGGTGTCGCACTAGATCGGGGGCTCGTCATGTTGCAGGAGCGTCCTTGGGAGCCCAACCCGCACCTGGATAAGGCCCTGCGCAACTACCAGGCGGCCGTCTCGTGGAACTCCGGTAATGCGCACGCCTGGCGCAAGCTGGGAGAGGTGTTTCTCACCCTGGGCCAGAATGAGCCCGCCCGCGAAGCCCTAACTCGAGCCGCCGACCTAGATCCCGATCGTGTGCTGTACCAGGTGCTGCTGGGTGATGCGTACGACGGTCTGGGCGCGTCGCAGGAGGCTCTGGCTGCCTGGCTGGCCGGACACGGAGGGACCATCCGCCGGGACGCGGTCCTGGTCAACGGCGCTAAGATCGCTTCGGCCCACATCGATGCCGGAGATCCACTCTCTGCGGTCCCGGTGCTCGTCGAGACCATTCTGAAGCTCGACCCTGAGAACCTGTTTGCTCTGGCCACCGTGGTGACGGCCTACGACGGCGCCGTCGAGGGCGACCATCCCTTGGCCGATCCCTACCGCGAGGCGGCCCGGTATCCTTCTCGGGCGGCGCTGCAGCCCGGTAACGATCCGCGCCTGCCGGAGTTTCAGGCGCGCGGTGCCGCTCAGCTGTACCGGTCCGGCTACTGGGACGAGGAGATGGTGGGTGGTGTCGCTCGCTATTGGGCCGCGGCTGGCAGCCCGGCGGCCGTTCACTTGGCGGAGGCCCTGTCTCAAGGAGAGCCGGAGCGGACAGAGTGGCTTGTCCTCCGGGCGGAGGCGCTGGTGCGCGCCGGTAGGGCGTCCGAGGCGGTGACTTTGCTAGAGAGCGTTGGGGCGGATGCGGCTCCACCCGTTCAGCGCTGGCAGGCAGTCGCACTCCTTGCGCTTGCGCGTGCCAGTGGTGAGCCGCCGGACTGGAGCAAGGCGGAAGCGGCCCTCGTCGCCTACGCCGAGTCCGCCCCCACCGACCTCTGGCCCCTCGCCGCCCTGGCACAGGTGCGCGAACAGCTCGGCGACGCTGACGGTGCCCGGACCGCCCTGCTAGCGCTGCAGGAACGCACGGACGGTGCGGACCTGGCAGCGGCCGCCGAGGCGATGGGTCTCTCCAAGGACGCCATTGCCCTGGGCGACAACCTTGTGCCGAACGGTGGCTTCGAGGAGTGGGAGAACGACCGACCGGCTGACTGGATCTGGTCGGACATGGCCACCGGAGATCCGTGGAACTTGGGCGTATACAGCGGTGGTTCGGAGCAGCTTCTGAGCTTGACGGGGAGCAGCGTCCGCCTGCAAGGGGTGTGGCAGCAGGCCGATCCGGAGAAGGACGCCGCCCGCGCCGGGTACTGGCTGTACGATTTCTCCCGGGGCGACCTGCGCCCGGTGGAGTTGCGCCCCGGCAGTCAGTACGTCCTCTCACTCGACTACCTGGTGGACGAATATGGCCGGCCGACGGCCACCGTGTGGCTGTCATACGGGGACCTGCCCTGCTGGAGGAACGACCGCCGGCTGGACGCTACGACCGGTGAGTGGCAGCACTTCACCTTGGTCTGCGAGCCGGCATCTGCCGGCGACGACCCGCTGCGGCCGCTCGTTCGCCTGTTTGGGACTGGCGTCGCCATGTACGACAACCTGCAGATCCGTGAGGTTCTTCTCACCGGCGTTGGGAAGGAGGGCTAGCGAATGGCCGGGGACACCCAACCTGCGGCCCTGAGCCTGGAGACGGTCGCCGCGCGGCGAGGGGGACTGCTCTCCCCGGCCGGGCGGCGAGCGCTCCTGCTCGGGCTCGATCTTGTGATCGTCCTGGCGGCAGTGGCGGGCGGTCTGGGCGTGTGGGCGATGCGCGCTGAAGTACCGTTCGACGCCCGGTTCCTGCGCACCCACTGGGAGTGGTTTCCCATTCTCACCTTGATCTGGTTGGTGGCGGCCGTGCTAAACGACCTCTACCGCCCTAACCTCATCGGCGGCACGCGCGACCTCCTGCGCCGCCTGCTCAAGGCGCAGTCGGTGCTCCTGTTCGTGTACCTGATAGTCTACTTCGTTTCCACGCCCCGTTCGCTGCCCCGCGGACTGGTGATCTACTATGCCGCCATCGCCACGCCGGTTCTGTTTGCGGCGCGGGCGGCGCTGTCGGTGGTCTTCGCCCGGCCTCGCTTCCGCCGTCGGGCGCTGGTAGTGGGCGCCGGTGGGGCCGGCCACGCCGCCGTGCAGGTGATCCATGATCACCTTGC
>JAAYAV010000260.1 GCA_012719195.1 Anaerolineae bacterium
ACCGTGGCAGCGGCGGACGAGACCCCGTGGCCCTCGTCGGCGGAGACGCGCTCGGGCAACGGCAGCGGCGCCATCAAGCAGGACGGCTGGGGCCGGACGGTCCACGACCGGCCGGGGGCGCAGCTGAGCGAGACGCTGAGCGTGGCGCTGCCAGAGGGATCCGGCGACCTGCCCGAGTTCGAGTCGCCGTTGCTCCCGGGGCGCTATGCCGGCTTTGAGGCGCAGGTGCGACGCGAGCACTCGCACCGGGCCGTGTTCGCCAAGACGGGCGGACCCTTTTTGCGCACCGCCAACCTCCGCGGCGAGGTGCAGTGGCTAATGGACCTGGCCGGGGATGAGAGCCGGGCCCGCGACCTGGCGGCGCGCGTGACGGAGCATCTGACCGCCGTGGGGGTGGAGTCGTTGCGGCGGGGCGGCTCTCGCCTGTGCGGGATCTGGATCTACGACGACATCGGGGCCAACGCCGGGCCGATGGTGTCGCCGCGGACTTTCGAGCGCGTCTTCCAGGCGCTGCTGGCGGGGATGGTAGCGGCGTACAAGGCGGCCGGCGCCCGCTTCGTCGTCTTCCACAGCGACGGCAACATCCTGCCCCTGCTGGACATGATCGTGGAAGCGGGCGTGGACGCCATCCAGCCGGTGGAGCCCAAGGCCGGCATGGACATCCTCTCGCTACGCGAACGTTACGGAGAGCGCCTCGCCCTCATCGGGGGCCTGGACAACGCGTACATCCTGCCCAGTGGTGATCGCGAGCGGATAGCGGCCGACCTGAGGCGAGTGCTGGCGGCAGGCCGCGAAGGCGGCCTGATCGTGGGCAGCCATAGCATCGGGCCGGACGTGCCCGTGGCAGCGTACGACTACCTTCATCAGCTCGAGGAGGAATGGGGCGCCTACTCGCTCTAGAGGGAAGGACGCCGGCTTCCAGTGGCACCAACAGCATAGGAGGAGGCAATGGACCACATCTCAGAGAAGGACATCCGCACACACGTCGCCATCGTCGGCTGGGGGCTGATCATCACCAACGCCCTGCTGCTGCTGTTTGGGCTTGGTCTCTTCGCCATGCTGGCCGGAATCGGCCTGCTCTCGTCCGACTCGGGGGCGTTTGTGGTGCTGGCGCTAGTGGGAGGCAGCATCGGCGGCGTCGGCGCGCTGTTCAGCGTGCCGGGCATCATCGCCGGCTGGGGTCTGCTGGAGAGGCGGAACTGGGCCCGCATCCTGGCCATCGTCTTCGCCGGGCTGAACGCTCTCAACTTCCCGGTGGGCACGCTCATCGCCGTCTACGTCATCTGGGTGCTGCTTCAGCGCTCGGCCGAGGCCTACTTCGGTTCGCAGCTGTAATCGGGCCTAGCTCTAGGGCCGATTTGGGCCCCGGCGCCTGAGCCGGGGCCAGTAGTGTGTGACAATGCTAGCCGGGCCGGGGATGTTGGGACCCTTGCTTCCCCGTGTTTCACTCGGAAGGAGGGATCGGCACCGCGTCCGAATGTGTGTAGGAGAGTGATGAGATGAACAACAGCAGTAAGGCTTCCCGACGGGGCTTCATGAAGGCGGCCGCTATCGCTAGCGCCGGCGTCGCTGCTTCCAGCATGTTCACCACCGCCGCCGCGCAGGACGAGCGGGTCTGGGATCAAGAGACGGACGTTCTGGTCGTCGGCTCCGGGTACGCCGGGCTGTGCGCTGCGATTGAGGCGGCCAACGCCGGCGCTGAAGTCCTACTTATCGAGAAGGGCCCTTACCTGGGCGGCAACTCCATTCTGTGCGCCGGCAACTCCCTGTTCGCGG
>JAAYAV010000261.1 GCA_012719195.1 Anaerolineae bacterium
ATCGGCCTGAGCATCAAGCGTCTGCAACCGGAGCCGTGGGAGACCGTGGGCGATCGCTACGCGACCGGGCAACTGGTCGAGGCGACGGTCACGAAGCTCACAGAGTTTGGCGCTTTCGCCCAGCTCGAGGACGGCATCGAGGGCCTGATCCACGTGTCTGAGTTGTCCGATCGGCGAGTCACTCATCCGAATGAGGTAGTCCAGGAAGGTGACAAGGTCACCGTCAGGATCATCCGGGTCGAACCGGAAAGGCGGCGCATAGGCCTGAGCATGAAGCGGGTCAGCGACCCTGACTACCTGGGCATGGACTGGCAGTTTGCCGAGGAGTTGGACGACTGGGACGTTGACCTGAACGGCAGTAACTGAGCTCAGGCAGAGCTCGAGCTTGGTAGCCTAGGCGTCGCAGCATAGCAGTAGGGCCGGACCGAGCGGTTCGGGTCTCGTGGCAGCCGTGCAGCCAGGCTAACGCAACCAATACCGGAGCAGGAGTGCGGGGCCAGAGGCGGCAGCCATCTGGCCTCGCGTGTTGTGATCGGAGTGCGACAGTTCAGAGTTGAGGGGCAGTAGTCAGAGCAGCCCCTCCTAGAGGATAGCTAAGATGGCCCACAACGCCGAGCGTTTCTTTTCGCGGGCGGCTCGCCGGGTCCTGATGTTAGCGCAGGAAGAGGCAGAGCGGCTCAACCACGGTTACATAGGCACGGAACACCTGCTCGTCGGCTTGGCCCGAGAGCGAGAAGGAGTGGCGCATCAGGTGCTGGCGGAGCTCGGCGCTCGGCCAGACCGGATCCGCGAGGCAGTCGAGGGACAGGTCGGTCGCGGTGAGAGCCGGCCGCTCTCTCCGCTGACACTGACGCCGCGCAGCAAGCGAGTCCTGGAGTTGGGCGTGGACGAGGCGCGGCGCATGGAGCGCCGGCAGGTCGACACCGAGCACCTGCTCTTGGGGCTGGTGCGCGAAGGCCAAGGCGTGGCGGTGGACATCCTTAAGTCGATGGGCATCGCTCCCGCCCGCATCCGGGCCCGCTTGCTGCAAGGGTCGGCGGCGGCCCCGGAGGAGCGCGCCGAACCGCGCAGCCGGCGCGAGACCAAGACGCCGGTGATGGACCAGCTCGGCACTGACCTCACCGCCCTGGCGGACGCCAAGTCGCTGGACCCGATCGTCGGCCGGCAGACGGAGATCGAGCGCGTCATCCAGATACTCTCCCGGCGCACGAAGCACAATCCGGCCCTCATCGGCGAGCCCGGGGTGGGCAAGACAGCCATCGTGGAGGGACTAGCCCAACGGATGGTCGACGGCAACATCCCCGAGAACCTCATGAACCGCCGGGTCATTATGCTGGACGTGGGCTCACTGGTGGCCGGTACCATGTATCGGGGGCAGTTCGAGGAGCGCCTGAAGAAGGTCATCGACGAGGTCAAGAAGACGCGGTCCATCCTCTTCATTGACGAGATGCACATGCTGGTCGGTGCCGGGGCGGCCAATAGCAGCGTTGACGCGGCCAACATCCTCAAGCCGGCTCTGGCCCGCGGCGAGGTGCAATGTATCGGCGCCACGACTCTGAACGAGTACCGCAAGCATATCGAGAGCGATGCGGCACTGGAGCGGCGCTTCCAGCCGGTGACGGTGAACGAGCCGACGGTGGACGAGACCATCGCAATCCTGCGGGGTATCCGCGAACGGTACGAGGAGCATCACCGGCTTAGCATTCGCGATGACAGCCTGGAGCACGCCGCGCGGCTGGCAGCGCGCTTCATCCATGATCGCTTCCTGCCGGACAAGGCCATCGATGTCATAGACGAGGCCGCTTCTCGGGTACGCATGTATCGCGGGCATAGCCCGACCACGTTGCGCGACGCCATGCTCTGTCTGAAGGCCCTGCAGCAGGAGAAGGAAGATGCCTTCTCCGCCCAGCGTTTCGATGAGGCCTCGCGACTGCGGGTCCAAGAGCGTGAACTCCGCGACGAGATCGCCGACCTGACGCAGATCGAGCCCAAGAGGGAGGATCGGCTTGAGGTGACACCGGACGACGTGGCCGAGGTAGTGGCCATGTGGACAGGCGTGCCGGTGGTGGCCATCGACGAGGAGGAGGGGGAGCGGCTGCTGAAGATGGAGGAGGCGCTTCATGAGCGCATCGTTGGCCAGGACGAAGCCATATCGGCCCTGGCGCGCGCCGTTCGCCGTGCGCGGGCGGGCCTCAAGGACCCGAAGCGGCCCATAGGCTCCTTCCTGTTTCTCGGCCCGACGGGAGTGGGCAAGACGGAGCTGGCTAAGGCGCTGGCCGAGTTCATGTTTGGCACCGAGGAGGCACTGCTCCAGCTGGACATGTCCGAGTTCACGGAGCGGCACTCGGTGGCCCGGCTGGTTGGGGCCCCTCCCGGCTACGTGGGCTACGAGGAGGCAGGGCAGCTCACCGAGGCCATCCGGCGTCGTCCCTACAGCGTAGTCTGTTTCGACGAACTGGAGAAAGCCCACCCGGAAGCGCTCAACATGCTGCTGCAGATCATGGAGGATGGCCACCTGGCCGATGCCAAGGGTCACCGAGTGAGCTTCCGGAACGCGGCCATCATCATGACTTCGAACATCGGCGCCGATGTCATCAGCCGGCAGAGCCAGATCGGTTTCGGCCTCGGCCGCTCTCATGGCGAGGACCAGGAGGCGAGCGACTACAAAGACATGCGCTCCAAGCTCCTCAACGAGCTGCGGCGCACCTTCAAGCCCGAGTTCATCAACCGCGTTGATAGCGTCATTGTCTTCAAGCCGCTGACCGAGGACGAGATCGAGTTGATCGTCGACCGCGAGGTGAGCAAGGTGAGCGAGCGCCTGACCCAGCACCATATCCGGGTCACGATCACCGCGGCCGCCCGGCGACACCTGGCGGAACAAGGCTACGAGCGCGAGTTCGGCGCCAGACCGCTGCGCCGTGTGATTCAGAACACCATCGAGGACGAGCTGTCGGAGGCGTTCCTGCGGGGCGAAGTCCACGAGAAGGATTGGGTTGAGTTCGACTACACCGACGGCAAGATGACTTTCGCGGTGCGCACGAGCGAGGACAGTTCCCAGGAGGCGCAGCCGGAGTTGCCGGCGGTAGTGAGTTAGGGCGAGTTTCGCCAAGGTAGATACGAGCTGGCGGGGGGCAATCTGCCCCCCGCTCCTGGTTGCGGAGCGGAGCGACGGCAAGTGGCGAAGACACGGGTCATGTATGTGTGCGGCAAGTGCGGCAACGAGTCTCCCGGTTGGCTGGGGCGGTGTCCGCGCTGCGGAGAGTGGAACACGTTCGAGCAGCAGGCCGCCGCACCGGCAAGCAGCCCGGAAAGGCCGCGCCCCGGTGGTAGGCGTTCGGTGCCGCTCGGGTCGGTCACCGGTCAGGACGACCCACGGATCCCCGTGAACTCGGGGGAGTTGGAGCGGGTGCTGGGCGGTGGCCTGGTGCCCGGCTCGGTGGTGCTGTTGGCCGGAGAGCCTGGGATCGGCAAGTCCACTCTGGTGCTGCAGTTGGCCATGTACCTGTCGGCGAAGCAGGGCAGGGTCCTCTACGCGTCGGGCGAGGAATCGGCGCGGCAGGTAGGGCTGCGCGCCCGCCGCCTGGGAGAGACGCCACCCGACCTGATGGTGCTGGCGGCGCCCTCGGCCGAGGAGATCGTGGCGGAGATGGAGGCGGCCAGCCCGGGTCAGGTCCTGACGGTGGTAGACTCCATCCAGGCGATACGCTTGGAGGAGCGGGCCGGCTCTGCCGGTAGCCTGGTGCAGGTGCGGGACAGCGCCGCCGCCATGGGGCGGGTGGCCAAGGAGACCGGCACGGCGCTGATCCTGATCGGGCACGTGACCAAGACAGGCGCCATCGCCGGGCCGAGAGTACTGGAGCACATGGTGGACACGGTGCTGTACATGGAGGGCGATCACTACCACGCCCACCGAGTGCTGCGCAGCGTCAAGAACCGGTTCGGTAGCACCAACGAGGTCGGCATCTTCGAGATGACCCAAGAGGGTCTGCGTGAGGTGGCCGATCCATCGGAAGTGTTCCTGGCCGAGAGGCTGGTGGGCGCCTCGGGCACGGGCGTGGCGGTGACGCTCGAGGGCACCCGGCCGATGCTGGTGGAGGTGCAGGCGCTCACGAGCCGCGCCACGCCGGAGCGGGTGCGGCGAACGGCCAACGGGTTCGACTTCCGGCGCCTGCTTCTCCTGACGGCGGTGCTGAGCAAGCGTGTCGGGCTGCGGCTGGGGCACCAGGACGTCTTCGTCAACGTGGTCGGGGGTCTCACTCTGGGCGAGCCGGCCGCCGACTTGGCCGTGTCCATGGCCATCGCCTCGGCGGCACTGGACAAGCCCATTTCCGCCGACGTAGCGCTCATCGGCGAGGTAGGGCTGTCGGGCGAGGTTCGATCGGTCGGTCAGATCGAGCGGCGCGTCCAGGAAGCGGCCCGCCTGGGGTTCCGCCTCTGCCTGGTGCCCCGCTCGTACGGCCGGAAGCCGAGGGCAGAAGGCAAGTCTGAGCTGGCGCCGGTTCGCAGCCTGACCGAGGCGATGCGGGTGCTGGAGTTGGCGTAGGGTTACCTCGACTTGGTGCAAGTGCGACTGGCGGCGGAGTATTGGACCAGGTTGGTCCTCTGCTAGTTGTGACCGGTGCCCGGCGCTGGTAGAATGGGCGCAGCCACGATGGACCGATTTCGGACTGGTGAGGCCTACCTCTCAGTTAGCGGTCAGGGAGGCCATCGGGTGCCGGATGTGAGCGACGTGGCTGGGAGGAAGTTGGATGAGCGAGCACAAGGGGATCAACAGACGCAGCCTTCTCAAGAGCGGGACCGTGATCGGTGCTGGGGCCGCTGCCATGGGAATGCTTTCCGGTGCCGGCTTCCAGGCTCCGGCCGCCCAGGCTGCCCCCGTCCCGGAGACCTGGGACATGGAAACCGACGTGGTCGTGGTTGGTTCGGCCGGTACCGGGCTCTGCGCTGCGGTTGAGGCTGCCGATGCCGGTGCCGAAGTGATCGTCGTCGAGAAGGCAGACCATGTCGGTGGCCTGTGGATCGGCGCCGGTGGTCACGCGATTCTGGGTGCTACGCATGTCCATGAGAGACTGGGCATCGAGGATCACCTGGAGTGGTGGTACGAGGACGAGATGCAGGAGAACGACCACCGAGGCGTTCCCGAGATCGTCCGCACCTACGTCGAGATGGGCCCGGATACGGCCAAGTGGCTGGAAGAGCGCGTCGGTCTCGTCTGGGCCGACGTTACTCGCTCGAACCCCGGACATAGGGTGGATCGCGGCTTGTGGCCGGCACCGTCCGACAACTATCCCGAGGCGGGCGGTTGGCCGCGTTACGCCGGCATCGCCTGGATCGTTCAGCTCAAGAAGGCCCTGGCTGAGGCCGGTACCGAGGTGCTGCTCAATCACCGCATGACGCGTCTCGTTCGTGATGGCGACGGTCCTGTGGTCGGCATCGAGGTAGACAACGAGGGCACCATTCTCAACATCAAGGCTCGGCGGGGTGTGGTTCTGGCCTCCGGCGGCTATGCCGACAACGCCGCGTTCGCGGCCTCATGGGATCCGCGCCTGGGCGCGGACATCCACCCGGACGGCGGCGGAGCGCCCGCAGAAGGCCCCTACAACGAGAACACCGGTGATGCCCACAAGGCAGCCCTGGAAGTTGGCGCCAGCCTCACGGACATGTCCTTCATCAGCTTCTGCCCGATCAAGTGGGGCTCCAAGGTCTACTGGGTCTGGGCCCCGCGCGACTGGGACCGGCTACCGGAGGCGGGTCCCGGCGGCACCGGGTTCACCATTGCCGGCGATGGGTTCAAGCGGATCATCCTGGTTCGCGGCAACGGCAAGCGCTACATCAACGAGTCGCTGGGTGCCGAGTCGCACACGGCCGAGCATCCGGAGAAGCCCTTCACCGCCGCGTATCTCAATCTACCGGAGCGGCCACGCAACGTGTGGGCGATCACCGACGCCGCCGGCGCCGACGCCATGGGCTGGGACGTCGGCCTGTTCGACGACCCCGACCCGGAGACCTTCCCGGCTCTCTACCCGGACGCCGTCGCCAAGGCGGACAGCCTGGCCGAACTGGCGGAGAAGATGGGCGTGGACGTGGAGGGGTTCCTGGAGACGGTGGGGCGCTACAACGACGACGCTCAGGAGGGCACGGACACCGAGTTCGGCAAGCCCGGACCTCTGTTCGCTTTGGTGAAGCGACCGTTCTATGCTGCCAAGCTGTGCATGCTCCGTCACACCCAGCCTGGCGGCCTCCGCATCAACACCAAGGCCCAGGTGCTCGACCGGTCGGCCCTATTTGACGATGACGCTGCTGTCAACGGTCTGAGCGTAGACGACCAGCCCGTGATTCCGCGCCTGTACGCGGCGGGTGAGTGCACTGGCTTCCTCGGCTGGCGGCGCACGCATGGCAAGCTGGGTAACTGCGCGACTTTCGGTCGCATCGCCGGCATCAATGCCGCGGCGGAGACTCCGCTCGAGTAAGCGATCCTTCATAGTTTCGTCACCTTTCGGGGGAGCCTAGTGCTCCCCCGATCGCTTTGTCGCCGAACCATGCTCTGCCCCCCCGTCTGTGCTATATTCGAGAGAAGTACGTCCTATCCCCGCCCGGAGAGTCAAGTGTTCGGACGCAAGAACTCGATTGGAGAGGCGCTCGCCAAGACCCGCCGCCTGCTACAAGGTCGCATGCGGAGCGTTTTCGGCGGGGGTGATATCACTGAAGCGATGTGGGAGGACTTGGAGGAGACCCTAATCCAAGCGGACTTCGGCGCCGAGGCGGCGCTGAGCATGGTTGAGCGCCTGCGACAACGGGTGGCGGCTGGCGAAGCCTCCACTGCGCAGGAGGTGGAGGGTCTACTGCGGCAGGAGATGCTGGCGGCCCTGCGTCGGGGAGAGCAGCATCCGGATCAGGAGGAGAGACTACTCACTATCATCCTGGTGGTGGGCGTGAACGGCTCCGGCAAGACCACCTCGGTGGCCAAGCTGGCACGCTACTACACCAACCGCGGCCATAAGGTCATGCTGGCGGCGGCGGACACGTTTCGGGCGGCGGCGATTGATCAGCTACGCATCTGGGCCGAGCGGGCCGGCGTCGCCATTGTGGCGCACCAACCCGACTCCGACCCGGGGGCGGTGGTCTATGACGCCATTCGCGCCTGCCGCGCCCGCGGGATGGATCTGCTCCTGGTCGACACCGCTGGGAGGCTGCACACCAAGTTCAACCTGATGGCGGAGCTGAAGAAGATCAGCGACGTGGCCCGCCGCAACGTGCACCGGGCTCCCCACGAGGTCTTTCTGGTGCTCGACGCCACCACCGGGCAGAACGCGATCCAACAGGCACGGCACTTCCGCGAGGCCGCCGGCCTGACGGGTGTGGTACTAGCCAAGCTAGACGGGACGGCCAAGGGCGGAGTGGTGTTCTCCATCGCCGAAGAGCTGGATGTGCCGGTTCGCTTCGTCGGCACCGGTGAGACGATCGAAGATCTGGCCGAGTTCGACGCCGAGGCGTTTGTGGACGGCCTGTTTCAGAATGGGAACGAGTGAGCGGAGGTTACGGAATGGCGGCAGGTGAGTTAGCCGGCCGGATTGAGGCACTGAGCGCTGAGACTCAGAGCCTACTGGTGCGCCTTTGACGTCGCCGACAAGCAGCGGCGCATAGCGGATCTGGAGGAGCAGTCTATCGCCTCGGGCTTCTGGGATGAGCCCGCGGAAGCGCAGGCGATCATGCAGGAGCTGGCCGAGCTCAAAGAGGAGGTTGGTCCCTGGGCGGCCCTGACCAGGGACCTGGCCGACCTGGAGGAACTGGCGACGCTCGCCGACGGCGAGGAGATGCAGGACGAGCTCCTGGGGGAGGCCGACGCACTGGAGCGGCGCGTCGAGGGCATGCGTCTGGCCCTGATGTTCGGGGGCAGGCACGATCGCTCCGACGCCATCGTGACCATCCACGCAGGCGCGGGAGGCACCGAGTCGCAGGACTGGGCCAGCATGCTGCTCCGCATGTACCTGCGCTGGGCGGAGAACAGCGGCTTCAAGACGGAGCTGCTGGACTCCAGCCCAGGTGAGGAGGCCGGTCTCAAGAGCGTCACCTTCCAGGTATCGGGTCGCAACGCATACGGCCTGCTGCGGGCGGAGCGCGGCGTCCACCGGTTGGTGCGGTTGTCGCCCTTCGACTCGGCCCACCGGCGTCACACGTCGTTCGCGCTCGTGGAGGTCATCCCGGATGTGGACCGCGACATCGACATCCAGGTCAACCCAGAGGACGTCTCCATAGACGTGTTCCGGTCTGCCGGAGCGGGCGGCCAGAACGTGCAGAAGAACGCCACCGCCGTGCGCATCACGCACCTACCCACGGGCATGGTCGTTTCCTGCCAGAACGAGCGCAGCCAGACGCAGAACCGCGAAACGGCCATGCGGGTGCTGCGGGCGCGGCTGTATGAGATCGAGCTGCGCAAGCAGGAAGAGGAGTTGGCCCGGCTGCGCGGAGAGCGCGTGGACATGGGCTGGGGCAACCAGATCCGGTCCTACGTTCTGCACCCGTACCAGATGGTCAAGGATCACCGCACTGACGAGGAGACGGGGAACGCCCTGGCCGTGCTGGAGGGCGAGATCGACCGCTTCATTGAGGCGTATCTGAGGGCGAACGTACGCGCGAGCTGACTTCGGCGCGCGAATTGCAGTTAACCGACAGCGACGGCAGAAATCCGTCGCTGTCTTGCTTGTGGCAACGGTGCTACAATTAGAACATATGTGCTAGATGAGGGAGAGCCGATAGGTGGGTGAGCGAGTCACGCCGGTAGGGATAGAGAGGGAGATGCGGCAGTCCTACCTGGACTACGCCATGAGTGTGATCGTGGCGCGAGCGCTCCCGGACGCTCGTGATGGGATGAAGCCGGTCCAGCGCCGCATCATCTACGCCATGGGCGAAATGGGGCTATGGCACACCACGCCTTTCCGGAAGAGCGCCCGCATCGTGGGAGAGGTGCTGGGTAAGTTCCATCCCCACGGCGAGTCGGCGGTCTACGAGTCCATGGTGAGGATGGCGCAGGACTTCTCGTTGCGCTACCCCCTGGTGGACGGGCAGGGCAACTTCGGTTCGGTCGACGGCGATTCGGCGGCGGCCATGCGCTACACTGAGGCACGCCTGACGGCGGCCGCTCGCGAGATGCTGCTGGATATCGACAAGGACACCGTCAACTTCAGCGCCAACTTCGACGAGTCCCTCCAGGAGCCGGATGTCCTGCCGGCGCGCCTGCCCAACCTGCTGGTGAACGGCTCCTCCGGCATCGCCGTGGGCATGTCCACCAACGTTCCGCCGCACAACCTCAGCGAGATCTGCGACGCCCTCGCCCATCTGCTGGACCGGTACGATCGCGTGGATGAGGTCACCGCCGACGACATCATGGGCTTCGTTAAGGGGCCCGACTTCCCCACCGGGGCCATTCTCTATGCCGGATCCGGCGACGAGTCGGAGGGAGGTAGCGGGCTGAGGCGCGCCTACGCCACCGGCCGGGGACAGGTGCGGCTGCGGGCCAAGGTGATGATGGAAGAGGCCGGTCGCGGTGCCAACCGGCTGGTGGTGACCGAGTTGCCCTACCAGGTGAACAAGTCGCGGCTCATCGAACGCATCGCCGAGCTGGTCCGGTCCGAGCGCATCGAGGGCATCTCCGACGTGAGGGACGAGTCTGACCGGGAGGGGATGCGACTGGTGGTGGAGACCGGCCGGGCAGTGGACCCGCGCCGGGTGCTGGCGGACCTCTTCAAGCACACGCCGATGGAGAGCACCTTCAGCATCATACTGCTCGCGCTGGTCGACGGGGAGCCGCGTACCTGCTCGCTCAAGCGGCTGCTGATCGAG
>JAAYAV010000002.1 GCA_012719195.1 Anaerolineae bacterium
TCGCCGTTGTGGGCCAGGTGGACAGTGTGTCCCTCCAGCCGCAGCACAAAGGCGTAGAGCCCGGCCAGCTCGACATCGTCCTCGATCACCAGGATGTTACCCGTCACGGCGGCCTCCTCTCGCAGCGCGGCCTCACCTGCGGGCGTATCGGTAGGGAAGACTCCGGGCTTGAGGAGAGCGAGAGAGTCTCGGCTCCCTAGCCCGACCGAGCGCGTTCCAGCGCCGACCCCAGCCGCTCGAGCCGCCGTTCCCGCTCCTCGGCAAAGCGCGTCAGGCCCTTGAGGACCCACTCCGGCGTCAGGCGCGCCTCGTCGAGGACCTCTTCCAGCGTGCCACCGGTGCGCCAGCGGTCGTCCCAGTCTGCCGACAGGGCGTACTCCTCCGCCAGGTCGTTGAAGATCCAGTCGTGCATCAGCCAGCGGGCCTGCGTCGTCAGAACCGTGGAGTCGAGCCGGTCTTCGGGCGCCAGCACCCTATTCCGGTATTCCTCCGGCTGCCGGGCGAACAACTGCGGGCTGGTGCCGCACACGATCTTGACGTTCGGCCCCTCCTCGCCCAGCCGCGGCAGCAGCTTGGTGATGCTCACCATGGCGCTGGTGCCCTGGACGATCATCGTGCCCCCACGGGGAACGCCGGGCCGGTAGTCCCGCACCACGTAGGCACCGCGGGCAGCCTCGAAGTGCGACGGCATGCCCAGCGCCTCGCGGTCCGGAGTGACAATGGCCGGCCGCGTCAAGTGCAACGCTACGATGGGCTCCGGTCGCGCCAGCGCCGCCGCCAGGAGGACCGGCACCTCGTTGTACTCCCAGGGGTGCAGGTTGATCACGTGACCGCGGGGGAACATCTGCGTCACGCCGGGGGCGAAGATGCCGAAGTGGGTGCGACTGTCGTCGGCCGTCTCCGGACCGGAGTGCCCGGCCACCCACAGCACCTTGCCCAGCTTCCACTGGCAGTCCTGTGCCATCTGGCTGAACAGGCGCAGCGGGCCGTACTTGAGGTAGGAGAAGGAGCCGTAGGTCGAGCAGGCGCCCCAGAAGCCGTCGAACTCCTTCTCCGGGTCGGCGGAGAAGTTGACGCTGGCCAGCCCGGCGATGATGCCGGCGTTGGCGAACTCGGTGATCTCCTGCGGCAGCAAGGTCCCCTCGGGCGAACCGTAGCGCTCGTGCCAGCCGTAGCCCTTGAAGTCGCCGTAGGGCTTGGCGAAGCCGCTGATGTTAGTGGACTCGGCCAGGTCGGCGGAGGCGGCCAGGAACAGGGGCCGGCCGTACTCGTTCGCTCCCAGGGCGTTGACCCAGGCGCCCCACTTGGCCAGGGCGTTGCGCGTCGCCACCGAGGCCCCCGGCTTCGCCCACATGTCCGCCGGGTAGGAGCGGTAGTCGTAGATGCGCTTGTCGGCGAAGGGGGACTTGTCGCCCAGGCGACACCCGGGCAGGCTTTCCGGGACGCTGTCACCCAGCGCCACCAGGCGATCGGCCAGGTAGTCAACCAGCTCCTGGTCTGTCCGCAGGACGCCAATCACCGCCTCCAGGTTGCAGGCGAACTCCTCGCGCATGTCGTCCAACGACTCGGGCGGCTCGCCGCAGTAGTTGGTGAACTGGCACTGGTAGCGCTCGGCGAACTCGCGCTTCGTGTCCCAGAAGGTCTCGCAATTCATCTTGTGCGGCGCCCCGTGGGATGCAGCGTCGTACTTGAGGTAGCCGCGCCCCTTGCGCGTCCGCATCCAGGCGACGCTAGGCGAATGGCTGGGGTTGTCGCTGCCGGTCATCTGCAGCAGCGTCGTCGTCACCGCGCGCCAGTCGCTACCCTCCTCCGTGCCGAAGACGCGCCAGCCGTGGCTGCCGAACCAGTCGGCCGGGGAGCCATAGACGGCGCTGCTAACCGGGTGCTCGTCAATGCCGAAGTCGTTCCAGTCGACCACGAAGTAGAGGTTGTCCAGCGCCAGCCCCCAGGCCGAGTTCATCGTCTCGTGGGAGCCGCCCGCCGTGAGGCCGCCCTCGCCCTCGAAGGCAAAGACGCGCACCTCGCCGGCGCCCGCCCGCTTCAGCGCCAGGGCCTCGCCCGCAGCCGCCGGGCTGCCGTGTCCGGTGGGGCCGGTGTTGAACTTCAGGAACAGGGTCTTGCCCTCCATCTCCGCGTGGCCGGAGAGGCCGCCGCGTCGTCGGAAGGTAAGCAAGTCCTGCCAGTAGAGCGCCCGTTCCTCCGCTCGCGGCACGCGGTAGCGCTCGTCGCCGGTCTGCTCCAGCTTGAGCCGAAGCGCCTCGTTGAAGACGGCGAGGGTCGAATAGATCAGCGGGATGGTGTGCCCACCCACCAAGATGAACCGGTCGGCGAAGCGTTTCTCGGGGTGCCGGATGTCCCAGCGCATAGTGCCGGAGAGCAACGTGGCGAGCAGCATATGGACCTTGGAGCGCGACCCTCCCGGGTGCCCGCTCTGGCGATAGTTGAGCACCAGGTCGACCAGTTGGTCGATGATGTCCTTGGTCTTCTCCCATTTGTCGAAGTGGGCGACCATCTCTGCAGGGGCGACAACCAATCTCTCTTGCGACACAACACTCATGCACTCACCTCCAACTAGTGGCGCTGGTGCGGTAGGTCGGCCGGCCCGATGGGCGCCGGCGTCACCGGTCGGAACCGCTGAGATCGGCGGCTGAATACTCGGGCGAGTCTAGCACGAGCCGGCGGCACCGTCGATCGGGGCGCTCGCGCCCGCGCCGTGCGTGGACCGCAACTTGCAGCTCTCCCTTGCCGTCGGGTCGCCGAGGGCCGCCACTCGTTGACAGCCGGCAACCGCGACGCCTATAATCTGGTCCCCGGACCGCAGTCTCTGGGGCCGACCCGCCGGGCACGTGAAGCAAACCGGTGGATACCGCTGGAGGATTAGGGTCATGTTGGCAATCAACATCAGAACACGAGACATCGAACTTACCGAACAGCTAGAGAGCTACGTTGAGAACAAGATCGGCAAGCTGGACCGCTACCTCCCCATCCTCAAGGAAGCGCGTATCGAGCTGCGTCGTGAGCCCATCAAGAATGCCGGTAGCCGCTTCGTCGCCCAGGTCACCTGCTGGGGCGGAAAGGTCACCATCCGCGGCGAGGAACGCGGGTCGGATGCCACCCAGGCCATCGACGCCGTGGTGGACGTCCTCTACCGGCAGATTGCCCGCTTCAAGGGCAAGCGTTACTCCCGCGCCCGCCAGGCCGATCTGCAGGCCCGCGCCGCTGCCCGCGCCGACGCCCGCCTCGAGGAGGATCTCCTCCTGCAGGAAGAGGGCGAGGCCCTGCCCCTCCCGGACGAAGTGCTGGAGGAACTGCAGACGGAGGAGGCCTCGCGCATCGTGCGCGTCAAGCAGTTCCCCCTGAGCCCCATGGGCCCGGAAGAGGCCATCGAGCAGATGGAACTCCTCGGCCATACCTTCTTCGTCTTCTGGAACGCTACTAACGACCGCGTCAACGTCGTCTACCAGCGTCTGGACGGCAACTTCGGTCTGCTCGATCCGCAGCTGTCCTAGGCACTCCTAACGGTCTCACTTGCGTCGGGCGCTCCTCAGGGCGCCCGGCGTCCCACTAGGACGAGGCAGAGCTCCTCAGGCGCGGGGGCGATCAGCTCGCCTCGCTCGCCAATACCGGCGCCGGAGGAAAGGTGCCCCGCCCTACTGCCATCGTTGTCATGTACGGCTACTCCGAGGCCAACGACGTTCGCCGCCTCGTACAGGAGGGGCGCCTCGCCGCCACGGAGGACCTGCTCACCCGCATTGGGTCGGGCAAGTGGGACCGCGTCATTGTCTGCTCCAACCAACCGGACGTCCTCCAGGCTGCCGTACCGGTGGAGCGCGTCCACAGCCACACCGAGTACATCCACTTCGGCCGCGAGTTGCAGCGGGTGGTCGACGACTGCCGGCTGCACGAATACTCCGTCCTCTATCTGGGCGGCGGGCTCCCGCTCCTCGGCGCGGCCACCCTCGAGACGATGCGCCTCCACCTCTCCCAGGGCGACCACGTCGCCATCACCAACAACATCCACTCCTGCGACTTCATCGGCTGGAACCCCGGCTCCGCCCTGCTGGGCATCGCCCCGCCCGACACGGACAACGACTTAGCCTGGCAACTGCGCCGCACCGGCCTGGCCGTCACCGAACTGCCCCGCAGCGTCGAGACCACGTTCGACATCGACACGCCCACCGACCTGGCGCTGCTGTCGCTCGCGCCCGGCGTGGGGCCGAGCATGGCCGACCTGCTGGCCCGCGCCCCCATCGAGACCATCCCTTTGCCTAGCCTCATGCGGGTGCTGCGTTCTTTTGAGGAGACGGTCCTCTGCTACGGCCGCATCTCCCACCACTCCTGGGCCTACCTGGCGCAGAAGGCCGCCTGCCAGACGCGCATCATCAGCGAAGAGCGAGGCATGCGCGCCAGCGGACGCCTCGCCCGGGGAGAAGTGCGTTCGCTGCTCGGCTTCCTGGCCGGTATGTCCGGCTTCCCCGCCACCTTCTCCATGCTGAGCCAGCTGGCGGGCGGCCTCATACTCGACACGCGAGTCCTGATGGCTCACCATCGTCAGTGGCCCGGTGCCGAGGACCGCTTCTATGCCGACCTCGGCCTGGCCGAGGAGATCAGCGATCCCTGGCTGCGGGATATGACGACAGCGGCCCAGAACTGCGGCGTCCCCGTGGTCATGGGTGGACACTGTCTGGTGTCCGGCGGCCTGTTCCTTCTGGGCGACGCCGTCGGGCCGAAGGAGATTCCGCTCCAGTGAAGGAAGTGCTCTTCGTCTGCAAAGGCAACACCTGCCGGTCGCCCATGGCCGTTGCCCTCCTGCGGGACATGGTGCGCTCCCACGGGCATGAGGGCCGTCTGCGGGTGACCTCGGCCGGCATCTGGGCCTCCGAGGGCCAGCCAGCCACGCTCGACGCGCAGAAGGTCATGCAGGAACGGGGACTCGACATAACCGACCACCGGGCTCACAACCTGCTGATCCAGGACATCAAGCGGGCCGACCTGGTGGTGGCGCTGGAGCGCAGCGTGGCCGAGGCCATCACCATCGAAAGCCCCGAGGCTGCCCCCAAGGTCCACACACTGGGCGAACTGGCGGATGATCCCCGCGACGTGGAAGACCCCATCGGCCGGCCCATTGACGAGTACCGGTACACCGTCGACTTCATCCAGGGCATGCTTCAACGCGCCTACGGCCGCATTATGTCCATCCTGGGACTGCCGCTGTAGCGGGCCGTGCCTTGCCCGGCCGGGGCGCAGCGCTATAATGCGACATGCCTTGTCCATGAGGATGAACACCTCACCCCTACGGAGGAGTGCTCGTGTCTGATGTAGTTAACCTGGCCATACTGGGTAGCGGGCTCATCGGCGGGATCCACGCTCGCGCCATCGCCGAAGTCTCAAATGCCCGACTCTCCGTGGTAATTGACGCCGCTAAGGACCGAGCCGACAAGTTGGCAGACGAGTTCGGCGTTCCGGCGGTGTATGATCTCGGCGAGGCCCTCAAACGCGACGACGTCGACGCCGTGCATGTCTGCGTCCCCAGCGGCCTCCACGCCAAGCTCGGAACCATGGTGGCCGAAGCGGGTAAGCACGTCCTCGTAGAGAAGCCCATCGACATCACCCTGCCCGCCGGGCAGCGCCTCGTCGAGGCCGGTGAGGCCAGCGGCGCCAAGGTGGCCGTCATCTTCCAGAAGCGCTTCACCGACGCCGGCCGGCGCCTCCATGCCGGCGTCAGCGGCGGAGACTTCGGTCGCCTAATGCAGTGCGACGCCTACGTGAAGTGGTATCGCGACCCTACCTACTACTCCGATAGCCCCTGGCACGGCACTTGGGCCATGGACGGCGGCGGCGCCCTCATCAACCAGGGCGTCCACATGGTCGACCTGATGAAGTGGGTGGGCGGCCCGGTGCGGTCGGTGTTTGCTCGCCGGCGCACCGCCCTCCACGACATCGAAGTAGAGGACCTGGTCGACGCCCTCTTCGAGTTCGAGAGTGGCGCCCTGGGTGTGCTGCAGGCTAGCACCGCCACCTACCCGGGCTATCCGGAGCGCCTCGACGTGCACGGCACCCTGGGCTCTGCCGTCCTCGAAGGCTCGGACATCACCCAGTGGGCCGTCAAGGGGCAGGAATCCCAGACCGGCGGCGACGCCTTGCCTACCGGTGCTTCGGACCCGGGCGCCATAGGACATCGCTACCACGTGCCGGTGATCCAGGACTTCGTTGACGCCATCCGCGAGGATCGCGAGCCCATGGTGTCCGGCCGTGACGGCCTCGAGACCCTGGAATTGGTCATGGCGGTGTACAAGTCCGCCCAGGAAGGCAAGGAGGTGCGGTTACCTCTGCCCCATGACTGGGTGCCGGAGCCGAAGGTCGCCAAGCTTTAGCGTGTTCCAACGTCGCGCACCAACCTAGACGCAAGGCGCGGGGGTACGGTGAATTCCGTGCCCCTCCCATTTGTCCGCACGATCGCTAGAGGAGAAGAGCAGTGAAGCTCACTTTCGTAGGCGGAGCCCGGAAGGTCACCGGCTCCATGCATATGCTCCAGGTGAACGGGAGCAGGATTCTGCTGGACTGCGGTCTGACCCACGGGCACCGCGGCGAGGCCTATCACGTCAATGTCGAGCAGGCAGCCCTCGGCGGAAAGGCCGACGTCCTCGTCCTCTCCCACGCTCATATCGATCACTCCGGCAACATCCCCACGCTCACTCAGAAGGGCTTCCACGGCAACATCTGGTGCACGTCGGCCACGCGCGATCTCTGCACCGCTATGCTCCGCGACTCGGCCCATCTCCAGGAAGAGGATGCCGCCTACCTCAACCGGCGGAAGGACCGCAAGAAGGAGCCGCGGGTAGAACCGCTCTACACCCGTGCCGATGCCGACGCCAGCATGGACCAGTTCGTCAGCATCAACTACGGACGGTCTTTCCCGGTAGCCGACGGAGCCAGCGTCACCTTCCGCGATGCCGGTCACATCCTCGGCTCGGCCCTGACCATCCTGGACCTCGAGGAGAAGGGCCATCGCGTCCGTCTGGGCTACACCGGCGACCTAGGCCGACCCGATGTGCCCATCCTGCGCGACCCACGGAACATCGAGGATGTGGACTACCTCATCATGGAGAGCACCTACGGCGGCCGTCCCAGCCAGAGCCCCGATGAGGCCAAGGCCATATTGCGCCGCACTGTCAACGAGACCTACAACCGCGGTGGCAAGGTGATCGTCCCCGCCTTCGCCGTGGGCCGCACCCAGGAGATCGTCTACGACCTCTACGTGCTCCGCCAGGAGCGCAAGATTCCCGACCTGCCCATCTTCGTGGACAGCCCCCTGGCCGTGGATGCCACCGAGATCTTCCGGCTGCATCCGGAGTGCTACGACAAGGAGATGGAAGAGCTGCTGGAGAAGGATCAGTACGGTCCGCTCGGCCACAACCACGTGCGTTACGTGCGCCGAGTGGATGACTCCAAGGAGCTGAACTTCCTCCGCGAGCCGGCGATTATCATCAGTGCCTCCGGCATGGCGGAAGGCGGGCGCATCCTGCACCACCTCAAGAACAACCTGGAGGACAAGCGCAACACGGTGCTCTTCGTGGGCTACCAGGCGGAACACACGCTGGGGCGTCGCATCCAAGAGGGTTCTCCCACCGCTCGCATCTTCGACGAGGAGTACCCGGTGCGGGCGCAGGTGGCCAGCATCCAGGGCTACAGCGCCCACGCCAGCCATGAGGGGCTCGTTCGCCACGCGGAGAAAGCCGCCGAGACCGGTCGCCTGAAGCGCATCTTCCTCGTGCACGGCGAGGACGAGGCGACCCTCGCTCTGTCGGCGGCGCTCAAGGAGCGCGGACTACCCGCCGTCTCCGTTCCCGCTCCCCACGAGGAGTTCACCCTGTAGGGCGCGTTTCCTTGACGCACAAGGCCCCGACTCCCGTCGGGGCCCTTTCATTGGCGCTCGCCACCCCTCCCGCTCCAGGCCCCGCGATTATCCAACCTCCTCCAGCGCCATGAGCGCCGGCCGGTACCCGGGGTTGAGCGCCAGGGCGCGCTCGAACGCAGCTCGAGCCGCATCGGCCTCGCCGCGACCGGCCAGAGCCCGGCCCCGCCAGTACCACACTTCCTCGATCTGGTCCGTCAGCGCCATGACCTGGTCGGAGAAGCGGATGACCGTGTCGTGCTCCCCCTGCTCGTAGAAGGCCTGGTACGGCTCGAACTGGTACCAGAGCATGCGCTTGGGCCAGCCGATGGCCTCCGCTTGCCGGTAGGCCTCTGTCGCCTCCGCCATGCGACCGAGGTGGGTCAGGCTGGAGCCGAGGTTGAACCATGCGAACACGTCGTCGGGCCGCGCCGCCACTTCGGCCTCGGCATGCGCCAGGGCCGCCTCCCACATCGCCGGCGTGCCAACCTCGGGGCCCACAATGCCGCGCACCACCGGTTCCAGCGCCGGGTCGTACACCACCACATAGACGCGGTTGAAGGCGGGCCACAGACTCTCCACCTCATCGTAAGGGGTCGCCAGCCCCAGGTAGGGGTCGGCACCGCGCAGGTTCACCGTATCGTAGGAGTCGTAGACGATCCAGTGTCGGGCCGCGTCGTTGTAGCCCACCAGTAGCCGGTAGTGCCCCATGCCGTCGCCGGGCTCGGGCTCGTGCCAGGTCTCGATGATGACCGGTATGCCGTTGCTCAGCAGCAGCCGCAACTGCTCCGCCGTGCCGTCGTAGCCCACCAGCGCCTGCAGCCCCTGCGCCCGGGCGAAATTGGCCAACTCCTCCGGACTCACGTTCTTGTCGTCTGGGTTAGGTCGCAGGACGGCGGCGATGTCCGTCTGGGTGAGGTCAAGGCCGCAGTAGCTCAGGTACATCGAGAGCGTAGCCGGGCCGCAGTTGTTCCACGTCTGCCAGGCATGCACCACGCCCGTCAGCTCCACCGCGGGCTCGACCGGGCGGAAGGCGGGCGTCGGCGTGGGGCTCGGGGTAGGGCTCGGAGTGGCGCTGGCCGTCGCCGTTGGAGTGAAGGTGGAGACAGCGGGTGCGATGGGCGAAGGCACTGAGGACGGTCCGGCCGGCTCGTACGGCGCGGTCTGAGTGCTGGGAACCGTCTGGATCACTCGAGAGAGAATGGTGTCGACGTAGCTTGAGGCCAGGCAGGCCGTTCCAAAAAAGGCTGCCGTCGCCAGGAGCGCCAGCAGCAACTGAGTCGATCGCGTCACGGGGCGTCTTCCCGCCACAGGGGGTAGTTCAGGTAGGGCCACGGATCGTCGCCGTCGCCGTACCAGCCGAACGGATCCACCGACCGCCAGGCGCCGTCGATGTACCGTTGCACCTCAAAGTGCAGGTGCGGCGTCCACGACAGGCCGGTCATGCCGCCGGTGCCCAGTAGGTCCCCCTCAGCCACGATCTGCCCCTGGTAGACGGCGATGCCGTCGTCGGCGAAGTGGAGATAGTAGGACCGCAGCCCGTCGTTGGAGTAGTCGCCATCCCCGTTGAGGTCATGGTTGAGAATGACGAAGTTGCCGTTGTACTTACCCCAGCCCACGTAGGAGACGCGCCCTGCCGCCGGCGCGTAGACGGGCGCGGTGAGGCCGGCAAAGCGCTCCCGGTCGCATGAGTCTCCGGTGCGCCAGTCTGTGGCGTACTCGTAGTCCACGCCCTTGTGGTTGTCGTACCACATCTCGGCCTGGTCGGGGCAGACGGCCTCGTCGGCGGCCGGCTCAGAGCAGCCCACAGTGGCGCCTCCCACGGCCGGGCAGGCGAAGAAGAACCCACCCTGGCTAGTGCGGCCGTCGTAGAACACCACCGAGCCCCGGGTCTGGTCATGGTCGAAGAGGCCTGCTTCTTCCGCACCCTCCACCACCGGATGGCGGAAGACGGGCGTCCGCTCCAGCGATGGCTGGGGCGCCTCGGTGGGGACCGGTGTGGGAGTGGAGGTAGCCGTGGGCACTGCCGTCGCCGTAGGGGTGGACGTCGGCGTAGGCGGGGGCCCCGTCTGCGCTAGGGTCGGAAGGAATATGAGCGAGTAGACCAGGGGGAAAGCAGCCAGTGAAAGGAGCAGACCACGACCGTTACTGGGAACGAACATCGCCTCTCTCGGTGTGCGTCATGGGATGAAGTGAGCCGTGTCCGTCCCGGCCAGAGCCTCGCCCACAGCCGCGGCCCACTCCGCGGGAAGATCCGAGATCTGTGCCGTGACGCGTCCTGCCTCCGTACGCGCGAAGGTGGGCAACCGGCAGTCGCCAACAGACTCCAACGTCGAGACCAGGTACTCCCCGGTCGTCGGATCCAGCATCCAGGTCGAGCCCGGCCCGTACTGGCTCTCGCTCAGGGCCACCGCTTCTCCCTCGGGCGACCAGCGCGGCGAGTCCAGGCAGAGGCTCTCCTGCGCCAGGATCTCACGCTCTCCGCTATCCAGCGCCACCACTTCCAGGCTGCACTGCCGGCGGCTGCCGACAACGGCAGGCTCGGTGATGAACGCCACTCGATCGCCGCCGGGACAGAACCGCGGGTAGTTGATGCGCCCGGCACCCTCTTCCAGCCGCAGCATCTCGCGCCGCTCCCCGGTAGCGAAGTGGTAGGCGACGAGGCGGTGCCCGTCGTCGCTGACGTAGGCAATCCCGCTGCCGTCGGGCAGCAGGGCCAGGTGCCGTTCCCCGCCGATGGCCTCGCCCGCCTCGGCCAGGGTTATGCGCTGATGCGCCCCAGTGCCTAGGTCGAGCCAGAAGGCGAGGTTCTGCGCCTCCACAGCCAGCAGCAAATGACTGCTATCCGGGTGCCAATCTATCACCTGCCAGTGAGCCGACTCGTCATCGGGGTGCGGCCGGCCGCTCTCTGCCAGCGCCAGACCGTACTGCCGGTTGGCGTTCAGCCACTCGCCGGACTCCATATCGAGTAGCAGCAGGGGTCCACCACTCTCGAGGCTGCAGGTCTCGAGGGCCAGGGTGCGGTAGTCAGGCGAAGGATGCGCCGTGGTCACCAGCCAGGGGAAGTCATCCGCCGAAGGCCGGGAGAACAGCACCGCCTCGGTGATCCCGTCTTCCCAGCGCACCAGGCTCTCCACCCTATCGAGGGAGCGCACCCGCACCAACTGGGCGCAAGCGCGGCGGGCCAGCCCTTCGTCGCTGCTCACGCTCTCCAGTGTCGCCAAGAGGGATGGGTCGACGCGGCCGCCCGCCATTTGGGACTCCGCCGCCTGAAGCAAGGCCGCCACGCTCGCGTAACCGGAGTCGCCGGCCGGAAGGCTCAGCCGGTGGAGCCGGCCATCGGCCAGGTTGAGGTAGGCGGTGGCCAAGGCGCCCACGCCGGGACCGGCATCGGACGCCAGGGCCGCGCTCAGGTCGTCCCACGTCCAGCGACGAAGGGCGGGCGAGAGCCGCTGGGCCTGGCGCAGCAGTGCCTCCAGATAGGCCCGTTCTCCCATGCCGGTCCCGGCCCGGGTCAGCCGTTCCGCCCAAGCATCGGCTCCCAGCGGTAGGGGCGCGCAGGAGTCGTCGATCGACGGCGCCGGCGAGTACGTGGGATCGGGCGAAGTCACTGTAGGCGCGGCCGGGCCGGCGCACGCCGTCAGACACACGAGTACCAGGGCGAGAACCGCCAGCCATCGGCGAGCAATACCGGCAGTGATGGCGCGCCTCTCAGTCCACCGAGACAATGGCGCGAGACTGCCGCACGGCGGCGAGCGGAGCCCGCAACACTCGCACGGTCAGAGCTCTGCGGCTCTGCGCCGTGGCCACGCGGGCACAGACGCGAAACGCATCGCCCAGAGGGGAACCCGTCGCCGCCATGGCTTCGGCCAGCGCCTCGCACTCGGCGGCGCTCAAGTTAACGGTAACCGCGCCTTGCTCGAATCCGATCACCTTCATACAACCCTCCTTACAACACGACAACATCATTATCCCTAGGCCTGCTACAGGGAGCAATTCCCCGCCGGCAGCGCCCCTCTACGATCCCTCGTCCATCACGTCGGCCATGGCGATGCGCTCGGCCAACTCCATGCTCCAATCCTGCTGGATCGGTCCCAGTATGTCGTGGTAACGGTCCAGGTTGGCGCGATCCACATCACGGCCCTCGGCCAGCGCCTTGATGACCTCGGCCATGTAGAGGAAGTTGCGGACCGGGATGTCAGGGGGCACGCCGTGATCCACCATAGGCACGTACCCGCCCAGTTCCAGCAGCTCGGGCACTTTGCTCATCACCTCTTGCTTGACGCGGGCGAAGTCAAAGCGCAGCTCGCGCTTGTCAATGCCGCCGAAGTGGACGATCTCCCGGCCGAAGCGCTTGCGGTAGGCCAGTGGGTCGTTGCCGGCGGCGATCTCGGTGGGCCAGGAGCCGTCAAAGCCAACATCGATCCAGATGGGAATGAGCTCGCTCACGTGGCCGTCACTATCCACCACGATGTTCTTGACGCCCGCCTTGCGGAAGGCGTCGTTGATGCGGCGGTAGTGCGGGGCCATGAAGCGGCGCACCATGGCGGGCGAGATCATTGAGGCGGTCTTGTAGGCCATGTCCTCGCTGATGATGACGAAGTCCATCTCCAGCTCGGCCACGCCCGGCTGCTCGAAGGTGGCAATGGTGAAGTCGGCCACGAACTCGAACATC
The DNA here is from genome assembly GCA_012719195.1 of Anaerolineae bacterium. Classification (GTDB taxonomy): domain Bacteria; phylum Chloroflexota; class Anaerolineae; order DRVO01; family DRVO01; genus Ch71. The sequence continues at coordinate 12,570 of JAAYAV010000002.1, forward strand.
TCCTCCACGAAGGCCGGCTCGTCCAGGAACATGGTGCAGAGCCGCTCGAAGCCAACCCAGTCACGCACCCGCCAGAAGGGCCCGTAGACCGTGCCGCGCAGCACGTGCGCGCGCGGCGGCTTGTTGGCGGCCACGTAGCCGGCCCAGTCGCTACCGAACCGGCCGGGGGCGTCGGGGCGATAGCGCTCTGCCATGCGGCGGAAGTCGGCGCGCGTCTTGACGGGGAAGTCCACCCACGTCCGGGTGACGAAGCCAGGCGTGACAGGGTTGACCTGATCCAGGCGGGTGGTGCCGAGCTCGTCGATCCAGATGCGCTTGTCACCGTGCACTTCCAGCGTCACTTCCTCGAAGCGGGGCAGCGGCAGCATGTCAATGGGCACGCCGCGCCAGTCGTCGTAGCCGATCTCGCGGTGCAGACTCACGTCCGGCTTCAGGCCCTGGTAACGCCATGCGGAGAGGGTGGCCTGCCGCGGCCCCCCGAAGGAGTACGGCACGCGGTCGGGGCGGCCGAAGGCCATCGTCTGGAGGAATCGCTCGCGGTCGGTCATCGGCGGCACTCCTGGAAGCTGTGATGGCATGAAGCCGGCTGCCGGGGCAGAGCGGATGAGCGGCCGAGCGCGCCGGGGGTAAGGGGAGACGGAAAGCGCCCGGAAACCACTCATGGCCTCCGGGCACCTCACGTGGGCGAGACTAGGCCCCGCGCTCTACGAATGTGGCCGCCTTCACTATCAGATCGACGGCTTGGTCAATGCTCAGCCAACTGGTGTTAACCGTCAGGTGGTAAAGGGACGGGCGCTGCCAGTCAGCTCCGAAGTAGCGGCGGATGTAGCGAGACCGCTCCTCGTCGAAGGCACGCACGGAACTGGCCGCATCCTGACGATCCAGCTTCTCGCCCTCGGCCACGCGCTGGATGCGGTCCGCCAGGGAGCCGCAGACGAACACGTTGAGAACGCCCGGCCGGCCGCCAAGGATGCACTGCCCGCCGCGACCGACCAGCACGGCGTGGGGCTGCTCCTCCACGATCCTCTCCAGCACCTGGCTCATCACCGCCACGTAAGCGTCGTCGGTGCCCACCGCCTGGCGCAAGAGCGAGTCTTCCTCACCCACCGCCGTCTGCTTGGGTGGCGCATAGCGCGGCCAGGGCTGCAGCCCGGCCGACAGTGGACCGGTCACTGCGTCTAGGATGCGCCGGGCCAGACCGGGCACCTCCTGCTGGGGCACCGGTGGAGCGGGCGGCTCGCTTGCCTCCGGCACGTGCAGGCCGGCGAACTGAAGGGCCATGTCGATGAGCTCCCGGTCCAGGTACCGACCGCCCAGCCGCTCGGCCACAAGATGCCCGATCTCGGTGCCGAAAGCCCCATGCTCACGAGAGATGGTTACAACTGCCACGGTGCACCTCCCCTATCGCTAACGCCGCCAGGACTCCAGGCTAACCACACTGCAGGGCCCAGGCCGTGTCATTCCGCCGGAGCCGCCGTCGCGGCAGCGAATCATCCTGCACCCTCATTGTAACCCGCCGCACCGACCTTATCCAGGCGAGAGGCCGGCCACACCGTTCGCTCTTTCGAGTCTAGATCTGCCCCCTCGCCTCACCAGCGTTCGTAGGAGACCAGCTCCTCCAGTGGCTTTCGCTGCTTGGGTCGGAACTCCCCCGCCGGATAGCCCAAAGGCGTGAAGGCGATGGGACGCGCGTCGTCCGGGAGGCCGAGGACCTGCCGCGCCGCGACCGGGTCGAACGCGCCGATCCAGCAGGTGCCCAGGCCCAGGTCGGCAGCGGCGAGGGTGAGGTGCTCGAAGACGATGCCGGCGTCGACGTCGGTGTAGTTGGCGCCGTCGGACCCGCGAACCCAGCCCGTGTCGGGCAATCCGACGATGGCGATGACTAGGGGCGGCTGCAGGAACCAGTCGCGCCCGTAGA
>JAAYAV010000262.1 GCA_012719195.1 Anaerolineae bacterium
AGCTTCCCGACGGCGGAGCGGGCCGAGAGGGTCGCCTGGGCCAGATCCACCGGTTCGCGGCTCAGGCTCACGCTCTCTAGTTCCAGCGAGAGGCTGTCTCGGATCCGGGCGGGCTCGGACGCCGGCTCCAGGCGGGACTGTAGCAGAGTGGTCAGCATCTCCTCACCCCAGCGAATGTCGCGGTAGACCTGACGCGGGCTCAGGTGGAGCTCGTAGGCTACCTCGTCCACTGTCATCCCCGAGACGTAACGGTGGGTGAGGCACTCAAATGCGCGGCTGGCGGAGGCGGTGGACGCGGGGCCGTCAGCCGGTCGCAGGGCTTCGAGGCAGTCGAGAATGAGGTCGCGCACCCGCTGAGCGCGGGTTACGGCGTCCGTGCTGTCGTCTGTCTGGGCCAGCAGGGCATCGGCCAGCGCACCCGTGCCCAATTCGGCCGGACTGTAGAGGCAGCTGAGTGCCTCGTGTACGGTTTCGCTTGTGAGGGTCGGGGTCACGGATCACCGCCGAGTGTCAGAGGAGTACGACGCCATTGTCAGCAGACTGTCAAGGATCTGTCAAGCATCGGTGGCGCACGCGGGCTATGCTGGCAGCGGGCGGCAGTGCTGATGCGCTCGCCTCTGTTTCGCAAGCGAAGGCGAGGATGAGCGGGGAGGTCAAGTGATGCAGCAGGAGACGGTGCAGATCAGCAAGCAGATACCCGTGATAGCCGATGTGGACGTACTTGTGGCCGGGGGCGGGATCGCCGGGTGCACGGCCGCCATCGCCGCTGCCCGCGGCGGGGCCAGAACCATGCTGGTGGACCGCTTCGGGCTGCTGGGCGGCAACATGGGGCCGGGGATGATGTCGGGAGGGGTGGTGCACCAGGCGCTGGGCTATCCCTACGCCATGAACGGTGGGCTCAAGGGCATCCCAGGCGAGTTCCTCGTTCGGTGCGAGGGGTACGCTGGCGGGCAGATGGGGCACCAGCACCTGAGGGACTCGGCGGTGGGGTCTTACATCTGGCTGCGAATGATGGAAGAGGCCAAGGTGCGCCTGCTCCTCAACACCTACGCCGCCGATCCACTCCTGGAGGGCGATCGGGTCACGGGCCTGACGGTGGAGAACAAGTCCGGCAGCCAAGCCATCCGGGCCAGGGTAGTGGTGGACGCCACCGCCGACGCCGACGTGGCCATGCGCGCCGGAGCTCCGGTGGGCGAGGGGGAGTCGTACGTGCATCCCGGCATGACCTTCACCATGGCGGGTGTGGACCTGGAGGAGTTCCTCGCTTGGTTGCACGGCGAGCACGAGATCAGTGACGACGACCGCGCCTGGGCGGAGGACATCTTCACTCGTTACTTCGGCTCACCTGTGCGACGCCTAGACCCCCTGATCCCCCTGTACCGCAAGGCCTGGGAGATGGGTGAGTACTGGATCATCAAGAACATTGAGGACATCGCCGGGGTCAGCATGGACCACGGAATCCCGCACTCACCGAACGAGTACTTCGGCCCCCAGGACGGTCTGGTGAGCACGCAGATCGGCCTGCGGGGCAAGGGCATTCGTAGCGGCGATCAGGCCCTGATGACGCGGCTGGAGATCGGCAGCCGCTTGTACATCTTCGAGACAGCGCAGTTCCTGCGGCGGTACGTGCCCGGCTTCGAGCGCTCCTACCTGCTGGTCGTCTCGCCGTACTTCGGCACTCGGGGCGGTCGCGGCATCGTGGCCCAGTACGCCACCACGGTGGAGGACATGAGGGAGGGCCGCCGCTTCGATGATGTGGTCTTCGTGCACTATGGATCTGACGGTGCGACCAAGATGGAGCAGGGAACGGACTTCCCCTACCGGCAACTACTGCCGCAGAAGGTGGAGGGCCTCATCTGTGCCGGAATCTCGTCGATCCTTCAGCCGCCTTCCCTGCGGCCGCGCTGGAAGTGCCTGCTCATGGGCCAGGCGGCAGGCGTGGCGGCAGCGTTGGCGGCGCGGGACGGCGTCACGCCTGGGGCTATCGACGTCAAGGAACTGCAGCGGACCCTGGTCCACCGGTACGACGCGCCCTTGGGCGATCGCGAGCGGCTGCGTGAGCTCGGCCTGGTTGACTAACGTCCTAGGGGCAGGGCGGGCGGCCGCGTCCATTCGGCCGCCCGCCTGGGAGTGAGACAATGGCCGCTTGGCAGGTGGGTGAGACGGTCACTGTTTTCGGGGAGGCAGGCATCTACGCCTCTCACCCCTGCGTGGAGGTGGTGGCTGACGGTGACTGGTTGGTCGCCTTCAACTACACGCGCGTCCATCCCGAACGACTGCATCCTCCCGAAGACCCCTTCTACCACAACGTCATCTGCCGGTCGTCCGATGGCGGCCACGCCTGGGGCGCCCCCGAGTTTGTGCCCGGGCTGGACTGGTACGGGGTGGAGTGCCCAGGGTTACGGCAGCTTTCTGACGGTACCGTGGTCCTGAACCAGTTCCGGTTCCGCTGGTACTCACTGGGAGAGGCGCGGGCGCGCCGGCAGGTCGGGGAGCGAGTGGCCATCGCGCTGGAGCGGCGCCGGTTCACCGAGGAGTTCACCGAGGCCGACTGGGAGCGGGCCATCTACCCCTGGGCGCGCGGCTTCGACGGCCTCTATCTCCACTTCAGCCGCGATGGCGGGCGCACCTTCGGAGAGACGGTGCGGGTCGATACCGAGCCGTACCGCGACGGGTACACCCGCGTGGGCGTGCGCGAGCTGTCCGACGGGAGACTGGCCCTGGCTCTGGAGCAGCACCCCTTCCTTGGTCACAACTTCATCGTCTTTTCGGGAGACCGGGGGCGGACCTGGTCGCGACCAACGGTCATCTGCGAGAAGGGGCGCATGCTGGACGGAGAGCCGGACGTGCTGGAGGTGGCGCCGGGTGAACTACTCTGTGCGCTGCGCGACAGCGGGCGGACGAAGTACCTGCACTTCTTCCGGTCGGTGGACGGCGGGAAGACCTGGAGTACGCCAGAGCGCTCCGGGCTATTCGGACATCCGGGCCAGTTGCTGCGCCTCGGCGATGGCCGCGTGCTCTGCACCTACGGGCGGCGCACCGCGCCATTCGGCATCCGCGCCTGCCTAAGCGAGGACGGGGGCTACACCTGGCTGGTACAGGACGAGTTCGTGATCCGTGACGATCTACCCAACGGGGACCTGGGCTATCCCACCAGCGTAGAGTACGCACCGGGGCGCATCTTCACCGCCTACTACGCCCAGGACGCGGTCGGCGTGACGGCGGTGTACGGCACCTACTGGGTGCTGGGTTGAGCCGGTCACGATGGCCTCGTGGTCTATGCGCCCCTGTCTGGGCAACCGGGGCTGTCAGTAAGCTGTCAGCAGATTGGCGAGCAGCGGCAACCCCCCGCTTTGTACACTGGTGATCAGGTGTCCGATCCGTCCTTCGCAGCCCGGCTTCCGGGGCTCCACAGGCAGAGCCAGCCAGTAGAGAAGATGGAGGTAGAAGAGATGGCACGAGTGCATTCGAGACGAGACTTCCTTCGTGCAGCGGCTGTGGTGGGCGGGGGCGCCACACTCGCAGCCTGTGCCGCCACTCCGGCGCCGGCAGCCGGAACTACGACGGGTGGGACCGAGGCGCAAGCCCCGGCCGAAGCACCGGTTGGGATACCGAAGATCCGCTATCTGACGGACTGGTATGGTGGTGCTCGCGGAGAGCTAACGTCACAATTCCTGGGCGAGTTCGCCGAGAAGTTCCCCGATGTCGCCACCGTATCCTACGAGCCTGCTCCCCAGGTAGGCGAACGGTTGCTGGTGGAGTTTGCTGCCGGCACGGCGCCGGACATATTCCTCTGGTCGTTCACGGATACGCCGGAGTTCAAAGAGTGGCTGCTGGATCTGAAGCCGTTCTTTGAGGTGGACCCGGAGATCAACGAGCCGGACATTATCAGGCAGCACCCGATATTCTACGAGAACGGCCAGATTCTGGCTCTCCCGTTCCAGGGGCTGTTCTTCGGCGAGGAGATCAACGTTGACCTATTCGAGCAGGCGGGGTTGCCCATGCCCTGGGAGCATGACCACGCCGGTGACAAGTGGTGGAACTGGGATGACTTCGTAGAAGCTGCGGTAGCCATCAACAACCTGGGTGATGATATCTACGGCTGCACCCTGGGTAACGATGTGGACGGGCCCAACTGGTTCCAGTGGGTCTACTCCAACGGGGGCAGCTACTGGAATCCCGACACCTTCGAGACCACTCTGGCCAGCAATGAAGCCACCCTCGAAGCCATGCTCATGCTGTACAAGTTGATGTGTGAGATCAAGGTGGCCATGCCCTCTGAGGACTACACGGTCATGGCCGAGTCCCTAGGCATCAGCCCGGAGGCGGCCGGAGTAGTGGGCATTCCTCGCCGTCTGGAGGAGCAAGGCGCTGCCGCGGCAGAGATCAACGTGCATCGCGTCGGCATCGCCCGGGCGCCGCGCACCAACAGCTTCATGAGCAACCACAACCACCAACCCAACTGCATCTCCTCCAAGACGCCGTACCAGCAGGAAGCCTGGGAGTTGGGTAAGTATCTGGCGAGTACCGAAGTTCAGCTGGCCATCGGGCTGAACGGCACCTCGCAACCGTGCCGGCACTCGGCCATCGAGAGCCCGGAGTACTTCGCGAGTCAACCCGCCATCGCCAAGGAAGCGCTGGTGGAACAGACCCAGAAGGGCGAGTTCTACCCCATCTTCAAGGGTTGGCGTGAGTGGCGAACCGAGGTCCGACCGATTGTGGAGAAGCTGTTCTTCTGCGAGGGCGACCCGGTGGATGCTCTCAAGGAGGCAGACGAGGTTGGCACCGCTATCCTGAAGCGATACAACGAAGCCTAGGCCGAATCGTCTAGTAGGGGCGGCCCCCGATTGCGGGGGCCGCCTGCCCACACTGTAGTTTGAGCGTCGATATGGAGGAGGTGAGCCTGAAGTGACTGCTGCCCAAGTGCCAGCCTCAGGAGCGGCTCCGGCCCCGACTCAGAAGCGTGGCTTATCTCGCCGCCTGGCCCGCGACCTCACCGGCTGGGCATTCATATCGCCCTGGGTCATCGGCTTCATCGGGCTGACAGCGTTCCCATTCCTGTTCTCGATCTACCTGAGTCTTACCGAGTACAGCATGGCTGCCCCGCCAGAGTTCATAGGCCTGGAGAACTTCCGTTTCATGTTCTTCGAAGACCGAGTCTATTGGACTGCCATGCGGGTCACGTGGACGTACGCGGCGATCGCCGTACCGCTGGGCATGGTACAGTCGGTCTTCATTGCCCTAATCCTAAACCAGAGGGTCCATGGCATAGCCTTCTTCCGCACCGCTTTCTACGTACCCGGAATGATCAGCAGCGTCGGGTGGATGCTGGTATGGACCTACCTCCTGAGCAAGAACGGGGCTGTCAACTGGGCCCTGGCGCTTGTCGGCATTGAGGGTCCGTCGTACCTGAACAGCACCACCT
>JAAYAV010000028.1 GCA_012719195.1 Anaerolineae bacterium
AGGGCCGCCACGTCGCCGCGGAGGTCGTCGACGGCCGCGGAGGACACCGCCGGTGCCGCCGCGTCGGCGCAGCCGGTGAGGCCCATGAGAAGCGCAAGCATCGCGATGGCAGAGCGTCGCCAGCCAAGCAAACTAAGCATTGACTCCTCCTTCAGGTACAGGAAGCGTAACGCAACCCGTCCAGATGCGACAGTGTGACGTGTGCGCTGAGCGTCGGGCGACTGCACCCTCAACAACGCCGGGGCCGGGGTGCGTGCCCAGCCCGGGAGGTCGTCGTGCTGGCCAAGCTGCAGTTGTCCTGCGGGTGCCGACACCCCAGTGGACAACTCGCCCGGGCGGGCGTACAGAAGCGGGCGCCGATCGTTCTCGCCTCAGGCGAGGCGCGCGCGCCAATGCTAAGCGGCGGGGAGTTGCCCAGGTGGTAATCGAGTATGTCGCTGGCCATCCGAAGGAAGCCGGTGCCCTGCTTATCGTGCTGTCCGGCCTGACTCTGCTGCTCTTCGGACTGCTGGCCAGCTCCGATCGCGCCGTTCACTACCGGCTGGGCGTCAAGATCGAGATCGACCAGATGGCCCCGGGCAAGAAACGGGCCTTCGAGCTCGTGGGCGCGCTGCTGCTGGTCGCCGGACTGCTACTGCTCTTCTTCCTGGTGGACCGGACCGGGGCACCGGGCACTCCGACCGTCGTCAGTGCGGAGACAGCCACGCCGTCATCGCCCGGTCCGGAACCCTCCCTGTCCACTACCCCTTCCGCGACCGCCACCACCAGCCCCGGCCGCGTGGCCGTCGGACTGCGGGACGGCGATACCGTCGGCCGGCACACCGTCGTCACCGGCACCTGCGCCTCCGATGTGACCGGCGATATCTGGGTTCTGGTGCGACCGGACAACGGCCTCTACTACCCGCAGTCCACCGACGCCTGTGCCGGCGAGCATACCACCAGGCTGCACGGTCGCTGGCAAGTGCCGGCCGTGTTCGGTGAGGCCGGCGACGGGGGCGCCCGCTTTGAAGTCGTGGTCGTCACCGCGGATGCCAAGGCGAGCGCGTTCCTCGCCGACACCGTCTCCCAATGGTGCCGGCAACAGGATTACCCCGGCCTTGCGTCTCTGCCGGGGGGCGTGGCGGCGGTGAGTCGCACAAAACTGTGCGAAGCGCGGAAGCCACGTCTCCGCCCAAGGGAATCAGCGGGGTTCACCTGGCCGGTTCGGTGATGGTGAATAGTCTCAAGGACGGTGACTCGGTCCCGGAATCGCTCGTCATCGCGGGCACCGTCAGCGCCGAGGCGGCCGGTACCGTCTGGGTGCTCGTCTATCCCTACGATGCCGGTCGCTGGTACCCACAGTCCACCGACGCCTGTGCCGGTGTCCACACCGAGTACGAGGGTGAGTCCTGGCGGGTGAAGGCGTGGTTTGGTTCGGGCGCGGGCTCCGAGTACTCCCTGGCGGTGGTCCTGGCAGACGCAGCGGCGGATGCACGCCTCTCCACGCTACAGGAAGAGTGGTGTGCGGCGGGTCGCTATCCGGGCCTGCGCCCGGTGGAGTTACCCCTGGGCCTGGAAGAGAAAGCGATAGTGATGCTTCGGGGCCGATGAGGTGAGGGTACGAGGATGAGGTCTCCGCGCCGATGCTCGCGGC
>JAAYAV010000263.1 GCA_012719195.1 Anaerolineae bacterium
AAGGCGACCACGTTCTCCCGGCCCAGCTCTGCCAAGCGCGCTCGCGTCTGCGCCGGCGTCAGGCGCAGGTCCACAAAGTCATAGTGGCGCGGTAGGGCCAGGACGCGGAGCTTGCCGGAGAGGTTGGTGCTACCCCAGCGATGCATCTCGACCACGAGCGGGTGCCGTAGGTCGTGGCTCCCGAAGACCAACTCGGCCGCTTCCTCGCGGTCCCAGGGGTAGGCCTCTTCGACCGTCATCACCGCCAGTAGTTCGTTCTTGGCGTTGCGGAGGGCGATGTCGCCGTCGAGGGCGATGCCTTCCGCCGGCTCCACCGGCAATGTGACCGGGATGGCGAAGACGTGCCCGTCCACCAGGCGCATCTCCTGCACCACCCGCCGGTAGTCCTCCTGCCCCATAAAGCGGTCCAGCGGCGAGAAGCCGCCCACCGCCATGATCTCCAAATCGCACGCCACCCGGTCCGAAACCTGGATCGAGGGGAGGCGCCCGGCATAGTCCTTGAGCGCCTCGCGCTCCTCTGCCGGCACCAGCAAGTCCACCAACCTGCCGCCATACGGGCTAATCAGCGCCGCGTGTTCGTCTCTAGCCTGCACCATGACTCTGCCTCGGGAAGAAGTGATCGGCGGACGCATTGTCGCCCGGATGGGCGCCCGGTGCCAGTCTGGCCCCTGGAGCACACCGGACACCCGGTCGGCCTCACCCTTGCCCCCCGCACTCGCCCCCGCTACAATGCCCCCAACTTCATAGGCCTGCCGTAGAGGTGCCCTTTGGCCCGGATGCCGGGGCACAATGGCGAAGCCGGTGCGAGTCCGGCGCTGCCGCGCAACTGTAATGCCCGACCTTAAGTCGGCTAAGCCAGGTCGCCCGCCTCTACTGGGCTCCGCACCGACTCGCGAGAGGGAGGGAGGGAGCACGAGCGCTTCGGCACTCGTCGTGCGGCCGACGCGAGCCCTACCCGGGGCTCGGCGTCCGGTCCACTCCACCCCTTGTCCCGGCGACAGGGGGTTTGTGCTACCCACCCTCCAGTCGGCGGCGTGGCTCCACGGCAGAGATGACCTGACAGGAGAGGGCCATGGAAGTCCAACCGACCGCCGTCGCCGACGAGCGCCGCCACCGCACCGGGCTGGTGATGCTGTTCACCGGCTGCGGAAAGGGCAAGACCACCGCCGCCTTGGGCACGCTGCTGCGCTCGTGGGGTTGGGGATGGCGCACCGCAGTTATCCAGTTCATCAAGGCCGAGGGGAGCGACTGGGGCGAGATCCGCGCCGCCCGCCGGCTGGGCGTGGAGTGGCACACCACCGGCGCCGGCTTCACCTGGGACAAGCGGGACCTGGCCGCCGACGCCGAGCGCGCTCGCGCCGCCTGGGAGATGGCGCAGGGCCTGATTGTCTCGGGCGACTACGATCTCGTCGTCCTCGACGAAATGACCTACCCCCTCTCCTTTGGCTGGCTCGACCAGTCCGCCGTGCTGGACTGGCTGTCCCACAACCGCCCATCCCACACTACGGTGGTCATGACCGGCCGCGATGCCCCCCCGGCCCTGGTCGAGTTCGCCGACTTGGCGACGGACATGCGCAACCTGAAGCACCCCCACCAACGGGGCCTGGACGCGCAACGCGGCCTGGAGTACTAGCGGGCAACAACGGGCCGAGGAGCGGTAACGTCGCTCCCCGGCCCGACTACTGCTCTAGCGCTGGCAGTACTGCGGCTGACCGCGGCGCACCCAGTGGAACTTCCAGAGGGCGTTGTTAGTGTGCTCGGTGACGTACACCCAGCGACCGTCCGGGCCACCGAAATGCACGTTTGAGGGACGGGCGAAGGGCGTCTCTATGCTCTGCAGCCAACTCCCGTCCGGCGCGAACACCTC
>JAAYAV010000264.1 GCA_012719195.1 Anaerolineae bacterium
AGCAGGTAGAGGTTGAAGAGGACGGCCACGAGCCCGAAGGGGGCAAAGTAGACCATGGCGGAGGAGGCGATGATCAGCCAGGTGTCGCGGTTGAGGAGGCGCACTCTACCGAAGTAGTCGCGGAGCATCGGGGCACCTCGGGCAGGAGCCGGTTGAGGTGATCCTGAGGCACATGCGGGCGGCGCTGTCCGTAGTGGGAGTGTAGGGGCCGGAAGGAGGCTGTCAAGCCGCGGCGGCTGCTGCGAAGGCCAATGCGCCTTGGTCAGAGCGGCGACGGTCCGGGCTCCTGACGCTCCCCAGAAGCGGCATCATGGCCTTCCAGCGCCATCCTGCGGCCCGTCAAGCGACGGGAGCCGCCGCTGGGGCCGAGAAATCCACTGGCTCGCAATGACAGGGGGCGGCCCGGCGACGAACGCCGGGTCCGATGCTCTTTCGGGCTCACTCCATGCTGCGCACCTGCTCTGCTTGACACTGATCGGCTAGATGCTGTCGTTCTGGTCTGCTGCGCTCGTGCCAGTACCGCGCCCAGGCGCCTGCTGTGACATCGATCTTCAAGATGGGCGCATCTGTGCCTTGACGGCAGCCCGGACGGGCGCTATGATAGGCCCACCATAGAAAAGAGTTTAGGTATGCCAGTACACAGCCCAAGTCTACTGCCGACCGGTATCGGCGAATACCTGGAGGCGATCTACAAGCTGGGAGAGCAGGAGGCCCCGGTGCCGGTGCCGGCCCTGGCCGACCGGCTTGAGGTCACGCCCACCTCCGCCAACGAGATGGTACGCCGGCTGGCGGACCGCGGCCTGGCGACCTACGAGCCCTACAAGGGCGTCTCGCTCACCGAGGAGGGTCGGCATCAGGCGCTGGTGGTTATTCGCCGCCACCGGCTCTGGGAGCGCCTCCTCACCGACATACTCCACGTGCCCTGGGACCAGGTGCACGAGGAGGCCTGCCGGCTGGAGCACGCCACCTCTCCCCAACTGGAGGAGCACCTGTCCCGCGCGCTGGAGGGGGCATCCTCCTGCCCGCACGGCAGCCCCATGCCCGACGCCGACGGCACCATCCTAGAGCCGGTCTCGGTGCCGCTGGTGGAGGTCGTGGCGGGCCAGCGGGTTACTGTGCTGCGGGTTCCGGAAGAGGATGCGGCTCTGCTGCGGCATCTGGACGACGTGGAGTTGCGTCCCGGGGCGGAGGTCACCGTTGTGTCTGTGGCTCCCTATCAGGGGCCAATTACCTATATGGCCGAGCGCGGGTCCCACATACTGGGGCACGAGCTGGCTGGGAGGATCATGGTGCGAGTTGGAGATGGCGAAGATGAGTGAGGTCGGGCCGCTTTCGGGGTTGGCCCCGGGACAGAGTGGGACGGTGGCCGGCTGCCGGGCCGGGCACGGGCTCCTGGGCCGCTTGGCTTCCATGGGCTTCACGCCGGGGTCTCGCGTCCTGATGGTCAACAACTACGGCCATGGGCCTTTGCTGGTCATGGTCCACGGCGCCCGCATTGCGCTCGGGCGCGGAGAGGCAGCCCGTATTCTGGTCCGGCGGGTCGAGGATGTCAGCCATGGTTGAGCTCAAGGCGCCGGCCCGCCCGCGGAAGGCAGCTTCGCGCCCGCTGACTTGCTGCGACACGACGCTGAGACAGTTCGGCCTTCCTGAAGGCGGAAACGCCGTGACGGTGGCTCTAGTGGGGCAGCCCAACGTGGGCAAGTCCACCGTGTTCAATCTCCTCACGGGCCTGCATCAGCACGTCGGCAACTGGCCCGGCAAGACGATCGAGCAGAAGGTCGGCCTCTGCCAGGAAGAGGGCGTACCCCTGGTGCTGGTGGATCTGCCGGGCACCTATAGCCTCACCGCCGGCTCCGAGGAAGAGCGCGTCACCCGCGACTTCATCATCCAGCAACAGCCCGATGTTGTTGTTCTGGTGGCGGACGCGTCGAACCTGGAGCGGAACCTGTACCTCCTATCCGAGTTGGTGCTTCTGCCCCCACCCATTGTGCTCGCCCTGAACATGGTGGACGTGGCGGAGCAGAACGGCATCGCTGTGGACGCCGAGGCCCTTTCGCGTGCCTTGGGGCTGTCGGTGGTGGCCATGGTGGCGGCTAAGAATGTCGGCGTGCGCGACCTCCTGGACGTGGTGGAACAGATAGCCTGCGACCAGGAGGTCTACTCACCGGCGCGGCCCGAGCTCCGGCCCGACCACCGCCAGGTGCTTGACACGCTGTTGCAGGTGATCGAGGGCCACGTGCCGCCACCGTACCAGCCCTACTGGGTGGGCGTGAAGCTCCTCGAGGGCGACCGCGAGGTGACCGAGCTGGCGCGGGGATGGTTGCCCGCCGAGCGGTGGGAGAAGGTGCATAACATCCTCTTCCGGCACGAGGACGCCATACTCGACATCGCCGGCGGCCGCTACGAGTGGGTGGCCGCGGTGTTGGAGGGGGCGCAGATTCAGCACGGCCTGGGTCAGGTTACCCTCACCGAGCGGCTCGACCGCTGGACCACCCACCCGATCTGGGGGCTAGGCATCCTCGGGGCGGCGGCAGCGCTGATGTTTTTCTTGGTGTACGCCGTGGGGGCGCCGCTGCAGGGGCTGATGGAGGACTACCTGGTCACGGCGCCAGCGGCCTGGGTGACCGAGGCGCTCCAGGGCGCTCCTGGCTGGGTGGTGAGCCTGCTCACCGACGGGATCATCGGCGGTGCGGGCACCATGCTCACCTTCATCCCGATTCTGGCCATCTTCTTCGCTGCTCTGGGCTTCTTCGAGGACACCGGGTACATGGCGCGAGCCGCCTTCGTCATGGACCGCTTCATGCACCTGATCGGGCTGCACGGGCGCTCATTCCTGCCGCTGTTCCTCGGTTTCGGCTGCAACGTTCCCGCAGTGATGGGAGCGCGCATCGTTGATGCCCCGCGCGCCCGGCTGCTCAGCATTCTCCTGGCACCGCTGGTGCCCTGTACCGCCCGTCTCGGGGTCCTGGCCACCCTGGCGGCGGCCTTCTTCGGGCCCCAGGCCTTCGTTGTCACCCTGACGCTGATCGTCGTCAATCTGGTGGTGCTGGCGCTTCTGGGCGTCCTGCTGCACCGGGTGGTGCTGCGGGGTGAGCAGGTGGCGTTCATAATGGAGCTACCGCTTTATCACCGGCCCAATCTGCAGTCCATCGGGCTGTTCGTTTGGCATCACCTGAAGGCGTTCATCGTTCGCGCCGCCACCATCATCGTAGGTGCCTCCCTGGTGGTATGGGCTCTCTCCAACTTGCCCACCGGCGACATCGGCACCTCTTACCTGGCCGCCTTTGGGCGGGCTCTCGAACCCGTCGGTCGCCTGGCCGGGCTGAACTGGGAACTGATGGTCGCGCTCCTGGCTAGCTTCGTGGCCAAGGAGAACTCGCTGGCGGTGATGGGCGTGCTCTTCGGTGCCGGGCAGTCGGGCCTCGGCCTAACCGACCTGCTGCCCACCTTGATCACGCCGGCATCGGCGCTGGGCTTCCTCGCCATGCAGATGCTGTTCATCCCCTGCGTCGCCACCGTGGCCGCCATCAAGAAGGAGACCGGCTCCTGGGCCTGGACGCTGCTCGACTTGGGTCTGCTGCTGGTGGTGTCCTTCGCCGGTGGCATCATCGCCTACCAGGTCGGCCTGCTGCTGGGATGGGGGTAAGCAGACATGCTCCGTGAGGCGCTGACACTGATCGGCGCAGGCCAAGTGACCGGCGTCGACGACCTGGCCACTCGTCTGGGGCTATCGTCCTCTCTGGCGGGCCAGTTGGTTGACGACCTGGTGCGGCTGGGGTACCTGCAAGGCGCCTCCACTTGCACCTCCACCTGCCGATCGTGCCCTCTGTCCGATGGCTGCGCCGGGATGTCCCAGGTGTTCGCCCTGACGGAGCGTGGGCGCCGGGCCGTCACCTCCCCCTGACCAGGGTGGCGGCCCGCCTGTGAATCCGGGTGCGCGGCCATGCCTTCCGCAGTCTAGTCCCCTCTGGGCGACCCGGACGCCGAGCGATCACAAGCGCTGGGCCAGTTCCCGCGTGCTCGCTGCCGCACGCCTTCGCCTGCCTCCTAGTGATCTCCACACGCCTGTCGGCTCATGCAGCCGGAGGCGGTTGACCGCCTACCAGGAGTAGTGTGCAGTAACGCTAAGGTGTTATGGCGTACGGTAATCCGATCGCTTGGCTGCTTCCTGGCCTTCACCCTATGCCGCCTGGGCGGCACAGGGATCGAGCTAGGAACCACGTGCCCGCGAGTACGCTGAACCGCCGTACGTTTCTCTCCGTGAGCGCCCTGGCCGCCTCGGCGGCTGCGCTCGCCGCCTGCGGTGCGGCCGAGCCCGAGCCCACCGCCACTCCCGTGGCTCCGGCAACTGCCGCACCTGAGCCCACGGCCACGCCAGTTCCTCCAGCAACCGCCGCCCCGGCCGCCACCACCCCACCGGAGGCGACGGCGGCCCCGGAGCCCACTGCCGCTCCGGCCGAGCCCGTCTCCCGGTATAACGAGGCGCCCATGTTGGCGGAGAAGGTGGCCGCGGGCGAGTTGCCGCCGGTGGAGGAGCGACTACCCAAGGAGCCCCTCATCCAGGATGTTGTCGACGAGATCGGCGAGTACGGGGGAACGTGGCATCGCGCTGCGCTCAATGTCGGCGATACCATCCTGTTCGGTCGCCTCAATCCCGATGTCCTGGTTTTCTTCGATATCGAGGGCAACATCG
>JAAYAV010000265.1 GCA_012719195.1 Anaerolineae bacterium
CCGGACGTCGCCACGGACAACGTCGCCTTCACCATGGACCCGGAGATGGTGGTGTTCGCCCTGCCCCCCGAGGACCTGATGAGCAAAATCAACCTGCTCCGGCCCGGGGACCTGATCGACATCCTCTTCTCCATGCAGCCCAAGCAGGAGGTCAAGGCCACGCCCGGGGTGCCGGTGCCGCAGGGGGAGGCGGTGCCTCTGGGCGACCCCATGTTCACCACCGACGTGATCCAGGCGCAGCGCATCACCGCCATCGTGGTGGAGTCGCCCCAGGTGGCGCGGCAGGTGACGGACGATGCGGCGGTGCAGCCGACGGCCGTCCCGCCGACGCAGGCGCTGCTGCTGGCCATGCCGCCGCAGGACGCGCTCCTCCTCAAGTACTTCCAGGATGCCGGCGGCATCATGACCATCGTGCTGCGGCATCGCACCAACGAAGTGCTGTTCGACGTCGAGGCGGTGAACTACGACTACATCAAGGACCGCTATGGCCTTCCCACCGAGGATTTGCTGCCGGTCCAATAAACCTAACCCCGTCGTGGTTCCGCTTCGCGGAACCACGACGGCCCCTCTCCGATGCGGAGAGGGGATCGGCGAAGCGGTAAGCCGTTTCGCCTGGGGAGAGGTTCCTTCCGGCAAGCGGCACGATTTGCCCATACCTAGAGGATGGCGCGAGTGGATAGAGAGCGAGGCAAGCAGGTCATAGTCCTGACGCGGGACGAGGGGCTGCAGAGGCGGGTGGCCGAGGCTTTGGCGGGATCGCCGGCCTATCGGGTGCTGCAACGCGCCACCGGCATCGAGCCCATCTACGACCTGGGCGTGCAGGGGGCGCTGGACGCCATCCTGCTCGACTACCGCCTGCATCCGGAAGACCCGCTCGTACCGGTGAGGCTGCTGCACCAGCGGGTGCCGGACGTGCCCGTCGTCGTGCTGGTGGAAAGCGGCGACGATGAGTTCACCCGGCGGGCGCTCCTTGCGGGCGCGAAGACCTTCCTCCCCCTGGGGTTGCCTCCCGCCGACCTGGTGCACACGCTCGACGACCTCACGGCGTCGGCGGGCGGGGCCGGAGCCGGGGGGCGCGGCCGCCTGGTGACGGTGTTCAGCCTCAAAGGTGGCGTCGGCCGCACGCTGGTGGCGGTGAACCTGGCGGTGGCCCTGCGCGCGCGAATCGGCGCTCCGGTGGCCCTGGTGGACGGAGACCTCGCCTACGGGGACGTCGAACTCGCCCTCAACCTCAAGCCGCAGCACACCATTGCCGACCTGGTGAGCCAGGTGGACACGCTCGAGCCGGACGTCATGGACCACGCCCTGGCGCGGCACGCGTCCGGGGTGCGGGTGCTCGCCGCCGCCGATAACGCCGCCGCCGCCGATCGGGTGCAGCCGCGGCACCTCTCCACCGTCGTGCAGGTGCTTCGCTCGCAGTACCCCTGGGTCCTGGTCGACACCGGCGCCTGGGCCGATCCGCGCCTCGAGCCAATCCTTGAGTCCAGCGATGTCATCCTGCTCGTGACCACCCCCGAGATCGCCTCCCTGCGGGCCACGCGCGTGTTCCTGCAGATGGCGCGCGAGCAGAACTACCCGCCCGACAAGATCCGCCTGGTGGTCAACCGAGCCGACATGACGGCCGCCATTCCGGAGAAGCAGATCCGCAGCAGCCTGGGGTTGGTCCCCTTTGCCGTCCTCTCCGACGATCCTGCCCTGGCCACCTTCTCCTTGAACCGGGGCATCCCGGTGGTGCAGAGCCACGGCCGCAAGCCGCTCGCGCGCGGCCTGACGCAGATGGCCGAGGCGCTGGTCAGTGAGGTGGCGGCCAAGGCGGGCGCCCAGGGGCGCGGCGGCCTGTTCGGCCAGCGTAGGCGAGCCTGATGGTGGACCTGCTGGCGATGGCGGGGCTGACCGCGCTCGGTGGGGCACTGGCAGCACTGGTCGATTGGGGCGCCGACGTTCTGCCGCCCGCTCGGTCCGACGCGGGCCCGGTCCCGGCGGCACCCGATGCGGCGCCCGGGTCGCGGGGCTCTCTGCGGCTCGATCGGCGGCTGGCGGTGATCCTGGTCGGGCTGTTGGGCGGGGCGGCCGTCGGCTACCGCTTCGGCGCCACCGTTACCGGCCTGTGGGTCCTCGGCTGGGGAGCGCTCTTCCTGCTCATCACCGTGATCGACTTCGAGCACCGGCTGGTGCTCAACAAGGTGCTGCTCGCTGCGTCCGGGGTGGCCCTGGCGGCCAGCCTCCTGGGGCTTGCGGTGGCGGTGCCGCTTAAGGGGGCGCTGCTGGGGGCCGGGGCCGGGCTGGCGCTCTTCTTCTTCATCGGCCTCGTTGGTCGCGGCGCCATGGGCATGGGGGACGTCAAGTTGGCCGGCCTCATCGGTCTGCTGTCAGGCTTCCCGGCGGTGTTCAGCGCCCTGCTGTTGGGAGTGGTGTTCGGTGGCGTCGCCGCCCTGGCTGCCATCCTGATGGGCAAGGGCCGCAAGTCCACCATTGCCTACGCGCCCTGGCTGTCCCTGGGGGCACTGGTGACAATAGTGCAGGCGGCTCTGTGATCGGCTTCGGAGGGTTGAGCCTTGCTTGAGGCATGGGTTGACTGGTTGGCGACGCAGCTCTCCGGCGGGGAGAACCCGACCGGCACCCTGTTGCTCGTCACGGGCGTGGTGGCGGGCCTGGCGGTGTTCTGCCTGTTCCTGGCGCTGCGCCAATTCATCGGCGTCTACAGCCAGACGGCGGACCGGCTCGAGGACATTGTGGCCATGGACGAGGCCGAGGCAGCGGAAGTGGCCTCGCGCCGCAAGCGCCCCGGCTTCCTCAGCCGCCTGGTCATGCGCCTGTCCGTTGCCCCCGGCATCGCGCAGGACCTGGACCGCGCCGACCTTGCTCTATCGGTGCCCGAGTACGTGCTGATGATGGCGGTGGCGGCGGCGCTTGGGTTCGTCTTCGGGCTGCTGCGCGGTTCGCTGGTGCTGGGGCTGCTGCTGGCGATGACGGCGCTGATGGTGCTGCGGATGTGGGTCAGCCGTCGCGCCCGCCTGCGACGCCGAGCCTTCGCCCGCCAACTCAACGACATCATCAACCTGGTGGTGGGCGCTCTGCGCGCCGGATACGGGCCCGTCCAGGCGCTGACCATCGTGACGCGGGAGATGCCGGCGCCGGCCTCGCGCGAGATGGGCCGAGTGGTGCGCGAGGTTCAGTTGGGTCTGTCGCTGCCGCGTGCCCTGGATAACTCCGCCGAGCGATTGGACAACGACGACTGGGGCCTAGTCGTCACCTCAATCAAGATCCAGTCCGAGGTCGGCGGTAACCTCGCCGAGATCCTGGACACCGTCGGCCACACCATCCGCGAGCGGGTGCGCATCCTGGGGGAGATCCGGGTGCTCACCACGCAGCAGCGGCTGACGGGCTGGCTCCTTACCCTGCTGCCCGTGGGGCTGGCGGTGATCCTGTACGTCATCAACCCGGAGTACATGAGCGGGCTGCTGGAACCGGGGCTACCGCTGATGCTGGCCATCATGGGGGTAGTCGGCATCGTGCTTGGCGCCATCGTGATTCGTCGCATCGTCGCCATCGATGTGTAGGGGGGAAGGTCCTTGTCCCAGGAAGTGCTAGCCACCTATGGCACGCTGATAGTGGGAGCGCTGACGCTCCTGAGCGTGATGGCGATAGTCGTCTCCCTGCGGCCGCGGCGCAGCCCCATCACCGAGCGTCTGCAGTCGCATGCTGGGCTGTCCGACTTGGCCGACGAGGAGCTGACGCGCTCGTTCTGGGATCGGGCCGTCCTGCCCGCTCTACGGGCGCTGGTCGGCTTTGTCGGTCGCCTCTCGCCCAAGGGAAACGTGGAGGCACAGCGGCACCAGATCCTGCTGGCGGGGAACCCGGGCGGGCTATCGGTGGTGGACCTGCTGGGCATCAAGTTGCTGCTGGCCGGGCTCTTCTTCGGCCTCGCGCTGCTCTACGTCCGCAACGTGAGCGAGTTGTCGATGCGGTCGCTGGCCATGCTGGTGGTGGCACCGGCGCTGGGGTACTACCTGCCCGGCTTCTTCCTGAAGCGCCGCATCAAGGAGCGGCAGCACCAGATCGAGCGGGCTCTACCCGACGTGCTGGACATGCTCACCATCTGCGTGGAGTCGGGCCTGGGATTGGAGGCGGCCATGCTCCGCGTGGGCGACCAGTGGGACAACGTGCTCACGCGGGAGATGGGCCGGGCGGTGCGCGAGATGCGCATGGGCATCTCCCGGGCGGAAGCCTTGCGCCACATGGTGCAGCGCACCGAGACCTCGGACCTGGCCGCGTTCGTGGCGGTGGTGGTGCAGGCGGAGCAGTTGGGGGTGAGCATCGCCAACGTCCTGCGCACTCAGAGCGATCAGATGCGCGTGGTGCGCTGGCAGCGCGCCGAGGAGCAGGCCCGAGGAGCGCCCTTCAAGATGGTGTTCGCCATGGTGTTCCTCATTTTCCCATCATTATTCATTGTTATCCTGGGACCGTC
>JAAYAV010000266.1 GCA_012719195.1 Anaerolineae bacterium
AGGTAGGCGGTGCTTCCCTTGACGGTCATGTAGCCCAGGGTGATCAGCTCGCTCACGCCGCGCCGGGTGCCGTAGATGGCCTCGCCGTTGCGGCGCAGCCAGCCGCCCACCTCGGCGACGCTGTCCACGAACTCGGCGGGCAAGCTGCCGTCAGGCTTGGGGCCGACGTTGTAGAGCAGGTTGCCGCCCTCGCCCGCCGTCCGGCAGAGCAGGTGCACCACTTCCCGGGCCGACTTCCACTGGGTGTCGCCCCGGTGCCAGCCCCACCAGCGTTCCGTCGCCGTGAGGCAGGCCTCCCAGGGTCGGCCCGCCGCCGAGGCGGCGATGCGCTGCTCCGGGGTGTCGAAGTCGCCCGCCAGGATGGCCCGGTTGTTCACCAACACCCCGGGTTGGCGCCGGCGAATCTCGGCCAGGAGCTCCTCCGCGCGCCAGGCCTCGTCGTCGTGGGGCCAGGACCCGTCGAACCAGAGCACGTCCAGCGGCCCGTAGTTGCTGCACAGCTCCCGCACCTGGGCGTGGGCACAGTCCACGAAGGCGGCGAACCCCGCCGGATCGCGCTCCGGTCCGCTGAAGTAGGCGGGCTTGCTCCAGTCGGCCAGGGAGAAGTACAGGCCGACGCGCAGCCCGGCGCGCCGGAAGGCGTCCACGTACTCCGCCACCAGGTCGCGCCCGGCGGCCGTCTTGGGGGCGGTGTAGTCGGAGACGGCGCTGTCGAAGAGGCAGTAGCCGTCGTGGTGCTTGCTGGTGAGGACGGCGTAGCGCATGCCGGCCGCCACTGCCGTTGCCGCCCATGCGTCCGCGTCGAATCGGCTCGGCCGGAAGCGCTCCGCCAGGTGAGCGTAGTCGCTCGGCGGCAGGTGCTCGCGGAAGAGCACCTGCTCCCCCCGCTCCAGGAGGGAGTAGATGCCCCAGTGGATGAAGAGGCCGAACTTGGCCTCGCTGAACCAGGCGGTGTCAGGCATCGCTACCCCTCCAGAGCGCGGAGCACGTCCGCCAGGTCGAACACGAAGCCGAAGGCGAGCGCCACCCGCCACAGGGCGATCTGCTTGCAGAGCTCCTGCCGGGCAGTCTCCTTGTTCTCCACCGCCGTTGTCGCCTCGCCGATGGTGGAGCAGAGGACGCCGTACTTCTGCATCTCCCACATGCCTCCGGGCGAGAGGAGCAGGCACCAGTTGATGGCGAATCCGGTGTAGATGAGGTGATTCACGCCGGCCTCGCGACAGAGGGCGAACAGCTGCCGCCCGTTCTCGGCCACACCTTCGTCGCCCTGCGGCCGCGCCGAGTCCATGAAGTCCACCCGCTCAAACCCGGCCTTGACGTCGGCCTCGTTGTGCGGCCCGACAGATACGTTCTGCCGCCGGAACTCGCGCAGCTGCGCCAGCCCCGCGTCCACCTCGACCTGGGGCAGCGGCTCGAGCTCCGGCCCCGCCAAGGCCACCGCCCGCCGGTACCCGGGCAGTTGCTGGTAGTAGTTGCCCCCGCCCACCACGTGGAACAGGCGCACGGGGGAGCGGCGCACCGCGGCCAGGAGGGGCGGGAAGACCTCGCGGCCAATCCGGTCGGCGCGCTGGTGGTACTCCACTGCCCGGTGCCAGCCCGGGTACCGCTCCGGCGTGCCCGTGTCCCAGGCGTGCATCACCACCAGGGCGGTGTGCTCCAGCGAGAGGGGCACCTCGGCCCGCCCCCAGCCACCGTACCCCTCCCCGGGCACCTCCCGGGCGGGATCGGCGTCGAACTGCTGGTAGTAGTGAGCGGGCAGCGAAATGATCGTCATCGTGTCTCCTACTTCGCGGGTGGCGGGGGATGAGTGCTGCTCCTCTCCGCTCGAGCCGATTCTCCTGCTGGTTTGACCTGACCCCCAACCCCTTCCCCAAGAAGGAAGGGGAGCTAGAGATGCTCTGGGCCCCCTTCCTTTCCAGGGAAGGGGGAGCAGTGGTTTCGCACTTTGAAACCACGTGGGGGGGGTTGGTTGGCTCACGGCCGCTCCCGGATCTACTCGGGCAGCGTCTCCCGCAGAAAGCGAAGCCAGTTGCCGTGCATTATCAGGCCGATGTCGGACTCGGAGTAACCCCGTCGCCGCAGCAAGTCGGGCACCTTCTGCAGGTCGGCGATGGTGTCCAGGTCGTGCGGCGTCTGCTCGATGCCGTAGCCGCCGTCCAAGTCGCTGCCGATGGCAGCGTGCCGGGCATTGCCCGCCAACTGGCAGACATGGTCAATGTGGTTCACGTAGTCTTCCATGGAGGCCGCCTCAGGCTGCGTCTCCCCCTTGACCCAGTCGGGCACGATCATCCAGGCATCCAGGGCGGCGCCGATGACTGCATCTCGCTGAACCAGCAGGCGGATCTGCTCGTCGGTCAGTTGCCGGTCCCCTGGGACGAGGGCACGACAGTTGTGGTGGCTGGCCGCCACACGCCCGTCGAAGGCGTCCAGCGCCTGGAACAAGGCCTCGTCGGCGAGGTGGCTCACGTCCAGCACCATGCCCACCTCGGCCATCTCGTCCAGCAGAGGATAGGCATCGGGGAGCAATCCACCGGGCATGCCGGTGCCGTGGGAGTAGGCGCTGACGCCATAGTGGCAGAGGCTCACCATGCGCAGGCCATCGTCCCACCACTCGCCCACCTGGTCCGGGCTGATAATGGGGTCGGCGCCCTCCATGCTGATCCAGAACCCGAGGGGAGGCGTACCCTGGACCGGCTCCTGCCACTCGGCCAGGTGCCCCTCCAGGTCGGCCAGGTACTCGAGGACGCGTACGTCGCCCTGCTCCTCCAGGAGGCGGTAGTGGGCTAGTTGGCCCATGGCGTGAGCGTAGGCGATCTCCGGGGTACGGTATCCGGGGACGTTGGTGCCGGGCCAGGCTACCCGGGCAATGAGCGTAGCCGACGAGACCGCCACCTTGCCCGCCCGCATATCGGGGAAGCCGACGGTGCCGGCGGCCCGGCCTTTCTCCGTCATCCCCGCCTCCAGCGAGCGAGTCTCATGGGCGCTCAGCCGCAGGTCCCGGTTCCAGTTCAGGGCATTCATCGCCAGGTCCAGGTGCGAGTCCACCACCATCATCGTCTCACCTCCCCCTGCCAGACCTTCACTCCTCGGCGGCGGCGCGCGCGGCCGCGGCCAGCCCAACGCCCCTTTCGAGGCGGTACCCGGCCCGCGCCAGCCCGGTCTCCACCGCGCCGATGGTGGCCAGGACATCGCCCACCGTGTTAGGCCCCATGTGACCGATGCGGAAGTACTGGTTGCGGATGTCCGGGTGTAGCCCGCCGGCCAGTATCACGCCGGCTTCGTGCGCGAAGCTGAGGAAGTTGGCCGCCGAGATGCTCTCCGGGTAGCGAGGCGCAGTCATGGTGTGGGCGGCGAAGTTGTCGGCACGCGGTACCTGGGTCAACCGGAGCGCCTTGATCCCCGCCCGGCAGGCGGCCGCCAGCACACGGTGCCGGCCGAAGCGCTCCTCCATCCCTTCGTCCAGGATGCGGCCCAGGCTGACATTGAGTGCGGCGACCAGGTTCACCGGTGGGGTGCCGAAGTAGGCCGGCCGGCGGGCCTCGTAGGCCTCCATGATGGGCAGCCAGTGGGACCAATCGGCGTAGTAGTTGGACACCGGCGTCACGCGGGCGCGGAAGGCGGCTAGAGCCCTCGGTCCCGCCACCAGGAGCGCCAAGCCCGGTGGCACCCCGATGGCCTTCTGAGACGCGGAGAAGGCCACGTCCACGCCCCAGGCCGACATGCGCAGCTCCTCGCCCGCCACGGAGCAGACGCCGTCCACCACGCACAGGGCCCCGTGCTGCCGCGCCAGCCGGGCCACGCCCGCTACGTCCGCCAACACACCGGTGGAGGTATCCACCTGGGTGACGGTCACCAGCTTGTAGTCCTCGCGGCTGAGCTCGGCCTCGATGGCCTCCAGCGAAGGGCGTGAGCCCACCGGCGCGCGCAGGTGCGCCACCACGGCGCCATAGCGCTCCAGCAGGGCGCCGAAGCGATCCCCGAAGTAGCCGGTGTTGACCACCAGAACACGATCGCCCGGCTCCACCAGGTTGGCGCCGGCCATGTCCATGGCCAGCGTGCCGGAACCGGCCACCACAAAGGGCTGACCGTCTTGGCTGAGGAACACGCGTCGGGTCCGTTCGAGGGCCTGGCCGAACACTTCGATGAAGTCGGCCGCCACGTGGCTGGTGGTGGGCTCGGCCATGGCGGCAAGCACCGCCGGCTCGAACTCGATCGGGCCCGGGACCATGAGTAGGTTGCGCCCCTTCATCTCGGCTACTCCTATCCAATGCGACGGTGCGACCAGTACGGCCATATGGTAATCGCCGCTGCCCTTCACGACAACGGCGGGGCACGGGAGGCGGGCGTTCGGGCACGGAACCTAACCCCCAACCCCTTCCCTAAGAAGGAAGGGGGGCCGGAGAAAGCATCGCCCCTTGGGAGAGATGTTTCTCCAACTTCCTTCTCATTGAAGAAGGAAGGGGAGCCGGAGAACAGCGTGCGCCCCGGCAGGGATGTCCTCCCCCCTTCGCTCTTAGGGAAGCAGGATATCGAGCCGGAGAGCAAGTCGTCCCTTGGCAAGGATCTCTCGCCTTTCCTTCTCAGGGAAGGGGGGCAAGGGGGGTTAGGTTGGCCGACCCCAGCCACGAGCGCCTCCCTACGCGAGATCTCCGTTTGACCGGTCGCCGCGGCGGACCTACGCTTGCGGTTGGCTGCATAGACCTGGGCTGCGGCCGACTACTGCGTGTGGAGGTCTCGATATGCCGACCGCTACGGGCGCCCTGGCACTGCTGGGCGGCGAGAAGTCCTTCGATATTGACGTTCGCGAATTCACCCTGCATCCCATCATGGGGCCGGAAGAGATCGGCGCCGTCGTGGACTTGATGACGCGCAACGAGATCTCCACCGCGCCGCTGGTGCGGCAGTTCGAGCAGGAGTTCGCCGC
>JAAYAV010000029.1 GCA_012719195.1 Anaerolineae bacterium
ACCACATTGTGAATGGGTGGTGGGGCGCCAAACAGGGTGTCGCGCGCAGCGACGGAGTACACCTCTCCTTCGCCGTCGGCCAAGAAGGCGTCGCCGGCGCCGTCGGTAAGCATGGTGTTCACCACGGTTCCATCGCGAAGCAGGTCGAACGGAACCCGGTACACGGGGAAGCCGCGGTTATCGTGCGCGGTGGCCCGCACCACTCGGCCGAGACGCACCGGTGCCGATTCGGCCCAAGGTCCGAAGATCTGGGCGAAGCCGCTGATGGAGCCGCCAGTCGTGGAAGTAGCGCCGCTGTACTCGGCCCAGCCCCGCACCCGGAAGGTGTACTCATGTCCGGGAACGGAGTGCGGGAAGACAGCACTACCGACGGTAGTGTGCAACAACCAATCTTGCCAGGGTCCGAGCCCGTCCCGAAACTGGACATCGAACTCGACTACCTTAGCCTCTTGGGGCCAGGCGTTGGGTACCACGGACTTCCAGCTCACCTCGAAGGGACCGGGCGCGACTGTCTCCGGCACGATGGCTTGGCTCACGGGAGCGAGGCGTATCTGTGCCCCGTCAATGAAGGCGATGTTGTCGTAGGATTCGTGGGAGACACCCTGCAGGGCTTGGATGCGGATGTAGAACGTGGCCGAGGTTCCCACGGCCTCGAAGGTGAGTCGCTGCCCCCAGGTAGCGCGGTCCATGTTCTTGTCGACGGGGTCGCCCCAAATGACGTCCGGCGAGAGAGGGTTGCGTCCGGCGGTGGGGTCTATGCCGATCTGCTTGACGATGGTACCGTCGAATAGGGTAGGGTCCTCCACGGCAGAGGTCTGGAAAACCGAAAGGACGAACGCGATGGCACTGTACCACTGCCCGGCGCGGAGCCCGGACACGATCTGGTACACGCCGGCGTCGTAAGGGTCGTCGCCCTTGATGATCTGGCTGTCGCGGCCGTCGATGCGCTCCACGTTTGTCCCGGCGAACTGCGTCCCCTGCCAGAACTCCACCTTCGTGCCTGAGACCTGGAAGCCCACCCAGTACTGGCCCACCCGCTCTTCCCTGTAGGTTCCCTCGAACGTCTCGAAGGACCAGTTGCGGGTAAGGTTGGCGGCGACTCCGGTCTGCGCCGCCGCGGGACTAGGAGCCAACGAGGTCAGCACCACGGCCAGCAGGACGGCGAGGACTAGCGGAAGGGCACGCCGGGGCGGCCACCAACGGTGGCGTAGCGTCCGTCTATCTGTGTGACATCTCCATGCCGATAGTCTCATGGCCAGCCCTACCTTGACATATGTTGGATCGAATCTACCATGTCGGCGCGGCAACGCACCACGATGGGTGCCTGGTGAGTGTGCAGGCGTGTTCACCCTCGCGACCACGCGGCGATGGTGGCCATGGCCGGGCGCTGCTGCTTTCGTGCCAAGCGAGGCCGCTGGTCTGGCCCCGATCGGGCGCGGGACCGCATAGGTGCGGTTCTGCAGAGGTGCTATACTGGCCGGTGCGTCGTCGTCAAGAGGACGGTCGGAGGGATTCGAGCCGCATGGCGGGAAATGGACCCACGGTAGGTTTCATCGGTGCCGGCAGGGTGGGAACGACACTGGCGGTGACGCTGGCTGCATCCGGGTACGCGGTCACCGCGGTGGCGAGCCGCACCCTTGCGTCGGCCAGGCGTCTGGCAGCGGCCGTTGACGGGTGCACGGCGTACGCCGATAGCGATCGGGTGGCAGAGGTGTGCGACCTGGTGTTCGTGACGACGCCGGACGACGAGATCGCCCCGGTGGCAGCCGCGGTCGCCTGGCGTGCCGGGCAGATGGTGGTTCACTGCAGCGGATCACTGTCCGCGGCGGTGCTGGAGCCGGCCCGCGAGCGTGGAGCCCTGGTGGGAGGCCTGCATCCCTTGCAGACCTTCGCCGACGCCGAACAGGCGGTCCTGGCCCTACCGGGCTCGGCCTTCGGAGTCGAGGCCGAGGATCCACGACTGGCGGCGGTTCTGCACCAGATGGTGTCGGCCCTCCGGGGCACAGGCATCCCGTTGCGGGCAGAGGACAAGGCTCTCTACCATGCGTCGGCCGTCATCGCCTGCAATTACCTGGTCACGCTGTTCCATCTGGCCACCGGACTCTGGGCCGCCTTTGGCGTGGAGCGAGACGTGGCCGGCCGGGCACTTCTACCCCTGGTCAAGGGCACGATGAGCAACCTGGACAACCTGGGCCTGCCCGCCAGCCTGACCGGCCCCATCGCTCGCGGCGACGTGGGGACGGTGCAGAAGCACCTGGAGGCCTTAGCCGCGGCAGCGCCGCAGTTGCTGCCCACCTACAAGGAGCTGGGCCGACTAACCGTGCCCATCGGACTGGAGAAAGGAACGCTATCACCGCCCGCGGCCGAGCAGTTGCGACGACTGCTGGGCGACACAGAGGGGGAACCATGCGAGTAACCATTCAACAACTGGCGGACATGAAGGCCAAAGGCGAGCGCATCGCCATGCTCACGGCCTACGACTACTCCACGGCCAAGCAGATAGAGGAGGCGGGCGTGCCGCTCATCCTCGTCGGCGATAGCCTGGGGATGGTCATACTCGGCTACGACTCCGCCATACCGGTCACACTCGACGACATGATCCACCACACCAAGGCGGTTGTGCGCGGCACGCAGAAGGCCCTGGTGGTCGGGGACCTACCCTTCATGACCTACCACACCAGCACGGCCGACGCGCTTCGCTCGGCCGCCCGGATGATCCAGGAGGGCGGCGCCCAGGCAGTGAAGCTGGAGGGTGGCGTGTCGATGGCGCCAACGGTGAAGCGGGTGGTGGAGTGTGGCATTCCCGTCATGGGGCACATCGGCCTCACGCCCCAATCGGCCAACCAGTTGGGTGGCTTCAAGGTACAGGGACGATCGGTGGAGGCGGCGAAGCGCCTGCTTGCCGACGCCAAGGCGCTGGAGGAAGCGGGCGCATTCGCCATCGTGCTGGAGTGCATTCCGGCTCCGCTCGCTCGGCTGATCACGGAGCGCTCGGCGGTTCCCACCATCGGTATCGGCGCGGGGGTGCACTGCGACGGCCAGGTGCAGGTGATCTCGGATCTGCTGGGCATGTTCACCGACTTCGTACCCCGGCATGCCAAGCAATACGCGAAACTGGGCGACGAGACGCGGAGGGCAGTGAGCGAGTACATCGCCGAGGTGACACAGGGGCAGTTCCCCACCGCCAAGCAGAGCTTCTCCATGGACGCGGCGCTGGTCGAAGAGATCGAGCGCAGCTTGTGACGGGGGCGGCGAATGCGCCTGCTTAAGTCGATAGCGGAGTTGCGGGAAGCACGCGCGGCCGCCCCGGGCAGCGTCGGCTTGGTACCCACCATGGGCTGCCTCCACGAAGGGCACCTGTCGCTCGTGCGCCTGGCGCGCGCCAAGTCGGACACGGTGGTGGTGAGCATATTCGTCAACCCCACTCAGTTCGGCCCGGGAGAAGACTTCGAGCGCTACCCGCGCACGATGGAGGCTGATCTGGCGGCGCTCGAGCAGGAGGGCGTGGACCTTGTGTTTGCCCCGCCGGTGCACGAGATCTACCCGGACGATTTCGACTCAGTGGTGGAAGTGGGCTCGCTGACCAGACGGCTAGAGGGTGAGGCGCGGCCGGGGCACTTTCGTGGCGTAACTACGGTGGTGGCCAAGCTCATCAACTTGGTGCAGCCAGACCGGATGTACATGGGAGAGAAGGACGGCCAGCAGTTGCGCGTGCTCCGCAAGATGGTCAAGGATCTCAACTTCGCCGTGGAGGTTGTGGGAGCGCCGACGATTCGCGAGGCGGACGGCCTGGCTTTGAGCAGCCGCAACCGCTACCTAACGCCGGAAGAGCGCCGCGCCGCCACGGTGATCCCGCGAGCTCTAGCGGCGGCGCGAGAGCGGTTCGGCGCCGGTGAGAGGGATGCGCGCAGCCTGTGTGAGGTGGTGCGTGCCCAGCTGTCCGCCGAACCCCTAGCGCAGATTGGCTACATCTCCCTGGCCGACTCCGAGACCTTGGAGGACCTGGAGAGGGTGGATGGGAGGGCTATGCTTTCGGTCGCCGTGCAGATCGGGAGCACTCGCTTGATCGACAACATCGTCCTCGAGCCGGGTGCCTAGAGGTCGGGCGCGGCCGAGTTAACCGGGAGGGTGCGATTGGCTGGACAATCTGAGGTCGGGCAAGGTGCGAGCGGCGGGACCAGCGTCCTGGAGCGGATACGCGGCAACCATGCCTTGGAGCACGCCACGGTACACCTGATGGTTCGCCGACATCCCAACCTGAAGGTGGTGGGGCGGACCACGCCGGCAGGCTTCTATCTCCACGGTCCGGAGGATTCCGCCCTGGTGGAGGAGTCCGCTCGCGCCGCCCTGAACGCGTTGTTGGCCGAGCCAGACTTGGCCGTACATCAGCGCTGCGGCACCAACTTGGCCGTGACGGGAGTGCTGGCGGGGCTGGCGGCGTTCGCTGCGGGCGGTGGGCGAGCCCGCGGTCGCATGGCAGCGCTGCCGCAGGTCCTGCTCGCCTCGCTCTGGGCGGTGATGTTGGCCCAGCCGCTGGGCATGCTGGTGCAGAAGCACCTCACCACCAGCCCCCGCGTGGGTGCGGCGTCCATTGGCCCGATCGAGCGGCGGGGAGGCAAGCCGGCGACGCACTTCGTGCCCGTGAACTGGGTCTAGACGATGCTGCGCCTGCTTTACGGTGACGACCGGGTTTCCATGGACGCCGAGGTGTCCAAGCGGACCGCGGCGGCGGGTGACTCGTCCGCGGTGATGAACGTGCTGCGGCTCGATGGAGACACGGCTGATCTGTCCGAGTTGGCTGCTGCCGCGCGCAGTCTCCCCTTCTTTGGGGGGACACGCGTGATCGTGGTGCGGAACCTGGGGGCACGGCTGAAGGCGGCCGCGAAGGACGATCGAGCGGCGCTCCTGGCTTCGCTGCGGGAACTGCCGCCTTCCACGGAACTCCTCGTAGTGGAACCCGACCTGCACGACAAGCCGGAGTCACACCCACTGTATGAGCTGGCGGATACTTGGGGAGAGGTGCTGCCATTCCGGGTGGCCGCGGTGGGTAATGTGGAGGCATGGCTCGCCCAGCACGCAGTGGCCCTTGGCGCCACCATCGCGCCGGCAGCTGCCGCCGAGCTTCACCGGCGCGCGGGCGACAATGCCGTAACGCTCCAGACGGAGCTCGAGAAGCTGGCTGCCTACGCCCTCTCCAGCGGTACCATCCGGCCGCAGGACGTGCGGGAACTGGTTACGCCCAGCGCCGAGAGCAACGTGTTCGAGCTGGTGGAGGCGATGGGCAAGCGCGATCCCTCGGCGGCGGTCGGCAGACTCGAAGACCTGCTCTTGCGCCAATCCGAGTCGGCCCTCGGCCTACTGGCAATGATCGGCCGCCAGTTCCGCCAGCTCATCGTGGCCAAGGATGCCCTTGAGAGCGGCGCCGGATCGGGCGAGCTGGGGAGAGAGTTGGGCGCTCCGCAGTGGCTCGTCGGCCGGCTGGTGGGGCAAAGCCGCCTGTTCACCATGGCCGAACTGGAGCGAGCTCTCGAGGCGGTACTGGAGGCCGACTTCGCCCTTAAGGGAGGAGCGGATCTGCCCGAAGTGGTGGTGCTCACGGAGTTGGTCGTCAACCTGACGACGGGATGACGCCAAAGCCAAGCGCCCCCGGCTTGGCCGAGGGCGCGATTCGCCAGTGGGCTATAGACTTGGGGGCGGTTCTTACTCAGCCTGGCCCAGACGGTTCAGCTGCTGCATCAAGCGAGACTTGCTGCGGGCAGCCGCGTTTCGATGGATGATGCCCTTCTGGGCTGCCTTGTCGAGAGCCACCACCGCGTCCCGAATGGCGGTCTGGGCAGCCTGCGGATCGCTCTGGTCCAAGGCGACACGCGCCTTCCTGACCTGGGTGCGCGTAGCAGACCGCACCATGCGATTGCGGCGGCGCCTGCGCTCATTCTGCCTAATAGCCTTGATGGCCGAGATGGTGTTTGCCAATGAGTAAGCCCTCCTAGCTGTGCTGCTCGAACGAGCAGTATAGTATCGGACGACGATTTTGTCTAGTTCGGTTGCCGCGTCGCGGGCGCCTGTAGTATTCTGCCCCCATGCGGCTCACCGAAGGTCACACCGAACGTGTTTGCCGTCAGAGTATCGCCGCCGTCCGCGGGGCCCAGGCCTCAGGTGTGATCACGGATTGAGTCTGATCGAGGCGTGGCCGGGCCCACGCCTCTTGCTGTCTGAGGAGTGTTTGGCCATGACCATGATGGTGCGGGGAGTGCGAGGGGCGACGACGTGCGCCTCCAACGTCGGTGATGACATCCTGGCGGCTACGGCGGAGATGGTGGAGGCGGTGGTTGCCGCCAACGGCATCGACACTGACGACGTGGCCGCGGCGATTTTCAGTGTCACGCCTGACCTTGACGCCGTCTTTCCCGCTCGCGCCGCGCGAGATCTGGGCTGGAGCAGTGTGCCGCTGATGTGCACTCGCGAGATACCGGTGCCCGGAGCGCTTGGGCACTGCATCCGCGTGCTGGTGTTGTGGAATACCGACAAGAAGCAGGCGGATATCGTGCACGTCTACCTGCGCGAGGCGAAGTCACTGCGTCCGGACCTGTCCGGTGGCAAGCCCGAGGGGAGGTTCTGATGATAATCGTCATGCGCATGGGGGCGTCGGAGGCGGAGGTAGGCGCCGTTACTCGCCAGATCCAGGAACTTGGGTTCCGCGCCCACCTCTCGCGAGGCGAGGAGCGCACCATCATCGGGCTGATCGGCGATGAGCGAAACGTCAGCCAGCAGAGCCTGGAGCTGCTCAGCGGTGTGGAGCGGGTGATTCCCGTGCTGCACCCGTTCAAGCTGGCCAGCCGCGACTTCCGTCCCGAGGACTCGGTCGTGTCGGTGGGCAGCGTGAAGGTCGGCGGGCGGCGGGTGACGATTATGGCCGGCCCCTGTGCCGTCGAGAGCCGGCAGCAACTGCTGGAGACGGCTTGGGCGGTGAAGGAGGCGGGAGCGAGCGTGCTCCGTGGGGGTGCCTTTAAGCCGCGCACGTCGCCCTACGCCTTCCCCGGCTTGGGAGAGGCCGGCCTAGAGTTGCTCGCCGAGGCGCGCGAGGAGACCGGACTGCCCATCGTAAGCGAAGTGATGGCGCCGGAGACGGTGGGCCTGGTGAGCGGCTACGCCGACATGGTGCAGATCGGTACGCGCAACATGCAGAACTACGCTCTGCTCCACGCGGTGGGGGAGGCGGGGTGCCCGGTCCTGCTGAAGAGAGGGCTAATGTCGACCATGGAGGAGTTCCTCATGGCGGCGGAGTACGTGCTCTCGCACGGAAACTTCCACGTTATCCTCTGCGAGCGGGGGATCCGCACCTTCGAGACTTACACCCGGAACACGCTTGACATAAACGCTGTGCCTATGCTCAAGATGCTCACTCACTTGCCGGTCATGGTTGACCCCAGCCACGGAACCGGCCGCTGGGATCTGGTGGAACCGGTCTCGCGGGCGTCGGTGGCGGCTGGTGCCGACGGTCTGATGGTAGAGGTGCACCCCCATCCGGCACAGGCGCTCTCGGATGGGGCCCAAAGCTTGAAGCCCGAGAACTTCGCCGCCCTGGTTCGCTCCGTGAGCGCCATCGCCGCCGTCCTTGATAGGGAGGTATAGTGCACCCGGAAAGCGGATCGGTGCTGCCGGCAGGCTACTCCGTCGCCGTGGTGGGCCTGGGGCTTATGGGCGGTTCCCTGGCGGCGGCGCTCAGGCGCGACCAGCCGCAGGTGAGGGTCCTCGGGGTGGCCCGAAGAGAGGAGGCCGTGGCGGAGGCGCTGCGGTCAGATCTCATCCATGACGGCGGCTTGACGCTCTCGGCCAT
Source organism: Anaerolineae bacterium (assembly GCA_012719195.1). Lineage (GTDB taxonomy): Bacteria > Chloroflexota > Anaerolineae > DRVO01 > DRVO01 > Ch71. The sequence continues at coordinate 7,838 of JAAYAV010000029.1, forward strand.
CCTGCCGGCGGCGGACCTGACCGTGTTGGCGACTCCGGTCCGCACAATCCTGGGTCAGTTGCCTGAGGCGGCGAGTCTGCTGCCGCCGCACGGAGTGCTCACCGATCTGGGAAGCACCAAGCAGGCAATCACGACGGCGATGGAGCGCGGCCCGCGCCCCGAGCGGTGCTTGGCCGGCCACCCGATGTGCGGCAAGGAGCGGCACGGTCTCTGCGCCGCCGACGCCGACCTGTTCCGCGGCGCATCGTGGATTCTCTGCCCGGGCCGGACAACGTCGCCCGAGGCAGTCAGGGCGGTAGGGAGCCTGGCGCGCTCGGTGGGCGCGCGCGCCCTGATCATGGACGCGGCCGAGCACGACGCCATCGTGGCCCGGACCAGTCATCTACCTTACCTGGTCTCGGCGGCGCTCTCTCGCGCCGTGGCCAAGGGCGTCGCCGACGGAGATCTGCCGGCCCTGAGCGCCGGTGGTTACCGCGACACCACCCGACTGGCGGCCGGAGACGTACCCATGATGCTGGATATCCTCATGACCAACCGTGAGCCCATTCTCGCCGCGATACGCGAAATGCAAGGCGAGTTCGGGCGCCTGGAGGCGGCCCTGGCGCAGTCCGACGAGCACGCCCTGGCGGCCTACCTGGAGACGGCGCGCCGATCCCGGAGGGTCGGATGAGTGTGGCAGTCGCGCCGGGCCGTCCTCTGCGTGGAGAGGCGCGCGTTCCCGGCGACAAGTCGATCACTCACCGCGCCCTGCTACTCGGGAGCATCGCCCAGGGCGACACCGTGGTACGGGGCTTCCTCGATAGTGGCGACTGCCGGGCATCGGTGGAGGTGGTGCAAGCCCTGGGAGCCCAGGTAGTCGACGAGGGCGAGAGCACCATCCGGGTGCGTGGCTCGGGGATCGGCGGGCTCAGGGAGCCGGACAACGTCCTCGACTGCCGCGGCTCCGGCACCACCATGCGACTGCTGGCCGGTCTTCTAGCGGGCCAGCCCTTCACCAGCGTCCTGACCGGCAATCCGGCGCTGCGCTCCCGCCCCATGGGGCGAATCATCGAGCCCCTCCGGCGGATGGGCGCCACGGTCCTGGGCCGAGACGGAGACCGACTGCCGCCGCTCGCCATCCGAGGAGGCGGCCTGCGCGGCATCGACTATGACTTGCCGGTGGCCAGCGCCCAGGTGAAGTCCGGCATC
>JAAYAV010000267.1 GCA_012719195.1 Anaerolineae bacterium
GCTATGGCTGGCGCAGGTACAGGGGCCAGTCGCGGCGTTCGCCGGCCATCATCACACACTCGGTGTTCACCGACTCCACTCCCGGGGTGGAAGCGGTGATGGTATAGCGACCGGGGGCCAGGCAGTAGCGTTGGCGCTGGGCGCCGGCGGACACCTTGTGGGTACGGTTCCAGCCGTCGTCCTGCCTGGTGTAAGTAAGGGTGAACGGGCGGTCGGTGTAGTTGTGGTAGAAGATGCAGCCCACGCCCGCCGGAACGGGATTGGTGGTGGCGGTGGCGGTGGGACCTTGGGTCGAGACAAGGGCAGCGGCGGGGATCCAGGGAGTCTCCACCTCGGGGATGATCAGCATGTCGCCAGGCGTGATCCGGTTGGGGTCGGCCAGACTATTAGCGGCGGCCAGATCGGCCGGTGAGACGGCGAACCAGGCGCCGATGGCGGCCAGCGTGTCCCCTTGCTTGACCCGGTACACCTGTTGCAGCGGGCTCGGGGTGGCCGTAGGGTCCGGCGTGCTCAGCACCATGAACTCCACCGTGCCCTCGGTAAGGAGGGGGGCGGCCGTCGCCCAGGCCACCGCCGCCGCCTGCGTGTCGCACGACACCAAGCACAAGCCCAGCACCGCCACAACGAACGCGCGCCCCATGACCCTCACCTTGCACCTCCCGATACCTCGGACCGCTCCGCCGCTACGCGCAGCAGCGCGGCTGCGATGATATGAGCGGATTCTAGGATAAGGTGCGCCAGAATTCGAGCGCAGAGGCCCCTTTCGGGCAGGTCAATTCGCCATTTCGACCCCGCATTTTGTGGTGAGATCACCAGCGCGCTCTACCGGTAGGCCTTACGCCGTCTGCGCGGGGCTGTCTCTTGCCGGTCGAGGCGCCTGGCCTAGTGCCCGTCCGCCTCGTGGTCGGCGAAGGTGGGCGCGGTGGTCTGCAGGCCGGAGAGACCGGCGGAGAGGCGGCTCAGGTGGGCGGACATGTCGCTGCGCGAGTTGTTGAGCATGGTGAGCGCGCCGGCATAGCGCCCCTCCAACTCGCGCTGCATCGCGGCGACGCTGTCCTGCGCGCTCGTGACGTAGCTGAGCAGGCGGGACACGTCCAACTCGCCGGCGCTCTTGAGGGTGGTGTGGAATACCAGCAGCAGATAGGGAACGAACATGCTGTAGCTCACCAGGACAACACTCATCTGGAACAGGTCCGCCTGGATCCCGGAGCAGAGGTCGTAGATGGCGTCAGGGACGGCGGCCACGCCGAAGTCCACCGTCAGGCTAGGGTCCAGGTACTTGCGCACCTCGCCCGCCTTCGCCAAGACGGTCCGCTCCACCTGGCGCTTGAGGCGCTGCTGCTCCTCGGGATCCTCACAAGCGGCGAAGCGCTCCAGCAGGTCGGTGGCGGGCCACTTGCTGTCTATGGGCAACACCAGGTTGTTGGGCAGCCGCAGGCCGAACTCCACCACCTTCCCAGCGACGCGGAAGTTCCGCACCTGCCACTCGGGCGGCAACCGGCCGAAGACCGCCTCCAGCACGTTCTCGCCCGCCGCCCCTTTGCTCTGGGTGCCGGCGAGGATGCCCTCCAGCCGCCGGATGGAGTTGGCCGTCTGCGCCTCCAGTTCCTGACGCGCCCGAGCCTGGGCCTGGATGGCGGCCAGGTCGTTCTTGGCCGCTGCCAGCTCCTGGCGCATGCCGGTTGTCGCTTCCACCAGGCTGCGGCTGAGCACGTCTGCCTGCGCCAGGGTGCGGTCCAGCCCCACCAGGCCGCCCTGAACGCGCGTCTGGGAGTCCTCCAGCTGCAGCAC
>JAAYAV010000268.1 GCA_012719195.1 Anaerolineae bacterium
CTGTCCTGGGAGGAGGTCGCGCCGGGCCGGAGTACGACTTCTGGGCCCCGTCGCGCGTCATCCCCGACACCATCAACGAGTTCCCCTTCTTCAGCTTTCTCTACGGCGACCTGCACCCCCACGTGCTCGACATGCCGGTGATCCTGGCGGCGGCGGCCGTGGTCCTCTGCCTCTTCCGCGCCCGCGATCGCGCCGGATGGGAGCAGTGGGCGAGAATGGGCCTGCTGGCCGTCCTCATCGGCGCCGCCGTCGCCACCAACACCTGGGACGCGCCCGTGCTGGTGGCGATGGCGCTGGGAGCGGTGGTTCTCGCTTGGCTGCGAGACGAAGGGCATGATACTGGACGCGACCTCCTGCTCCTGGCGGCCACCGGTGTCGTCGGGGTAGCTCTCGCCTATCCCTTCCTGGCGAACTACGAGCCACCGCCGGGCGGCTTCGCCCTGGCTGAGGACGGCAGCCCCTTGCTGCACTGGCTCCGCGTCTGGGGTCTGTTCGCGCTGGTGTCGGCGGGCGTGGCCTGGGAGGGTCTCCGCCAAGGGCGACCGCGGCGGGCGATGGTCGCCTTGGTGTCGCTGGCGGCTCGCCGTTGGCGGCGCTTGCCCCGGGTGCTGGACCTGACGGAGAGGACGGGGGCCGGCCGGCGACTGACGGCCACGATGGGCGCTGCGGCCCTGGCCATCCTGGTGATCTTCGCCGCTTTGCTGGCAGCCGGGCGTGCCGCCGGCGCGGTGGCCTTCAGCCTGGCGTTGCTCTCGCTGCTAGCCGCGGCGGCGGTCGGCGAACGCCGGATCGCCTTCGCCCTGGGACTGGTGTCACTCGGCTGGCTGGTTCTGCTGGGGACGGAGCTGTTCTACCTTAAGGACTGGCTGGCGGGCGGCTCGGCCTACCGCATGAACACCGTCTTCAAGTTCGGCATTCAGGCCTGGCTCCTGCTCGGCGCGGCGGCGGGCGCCCTGGTCATGCCCCGGCGGCAGACCAACGCAGAGGAGGGCCTGCTCGTGGGGTGGCGAGTGCCGGTGCTCGGGCTAGCTGTGCTGGCGGCGGTCTACCCGATCCTGGGCACGTCCACGCGCGTCGGTAGCCGCTTCCCCAACGCCAGCCCGGCCGTGGGAACGCTGGACTCCTTCGCCTTCATGTCGGTGGGAGCCCACTTCTGGCCCGACGAGAACTATCCCATTGTCTGGGCGCCGGAGCAGGAAGCGCTGCAGTGGTTGCGCGACAACGTACCGGGCACGCCCGTGGTGGCGGAGGCGGCCCTGGGCTACTACCGCGAGGGGGGATCGCGTGTGGCCGCCTACACCGGCCTGCCGATTCCGCTGGGGCCACAGCACGAGGGTGAACAGCGTCCCAAGTCGCCGCTGGGTACGCGTGCCACGCTGGTGCGCCTGCTCTACGAGAGCGCCGATCCGGTCGAGACCCTGGAGCTGGCGGAGCGCCTGGGCCTGACGTACATCTACGTGGGCCAACTGGAGCGGATCGCCCACGGCGGTGACGCGGTGGCGGCGAAGTTCGCGCAGATGGCGGCCACTGGGGTGTTAGGGAAGGTGTTCGACAACGGCGTGGTGGCCGTCTACCGCCTACCCTAACGGTACCGTCGGCGTCGTACGACCTCCGTGGCGGCCACGATGATGATCGCGCCCACCACCGCGAAGACGAGCACGTAGGTGGCGGTGGGATCCCCGCTTGTCAGGCCCTCAACCAGACGGATGATGCCTCTCATCGGGCCTCTCTTGCGGCGGAAGAGCGGGAGGCCGGTCTCAGGACCGGCCTCGCCGAAGTCCGGGTGTATGGCTAGGCGCGCGGGGCCCAGCCCTTGATGGCAGCTTGAGCCTGCTTGGCGCCCGCCTTCATGAAGCCGGCATCGTTGGTGAGGGCGATGAACTGGAAGCCCTGGGCGATCCGCTTGCTGACGTGTTCGGCGGAGGGGACATGGATGCCGGCCGGCGTGCCCACCTTCTTGGCTGCCCGCAGCACCTCCTGGATGGCCTCCTCGTGGCGAGGGTCGCCGGCACCCAGGTCGGGCTTGATGCCCATGGAGCCGGCCAGGTCGTTGGGGCCGATGAAGCAGGCGTCCACGCCCTTAACAGAGAGGATCTCCTCGGCGTTGCGAACGGCCTGGATGTGCTCGATCTGGACGATGCAGGCCACCTGGTCGTTGGCCCAGGAGAAGTAGTCCTCGCCGTAGAACAGGCAGCGCCCGCCGCCCAAGGAGCGGAACCCGTCGGGCGGGTACTTCATGGCCGCGACGGCCTTCTCCGCCTCTTCCCGGGTGTTCACCATAGGCACCACCAGGCCCAGGGCGCCGGCATCGAGGAGGCGCTTGATGAGCGTGGGATCGTTCCAGGCGACGCGGGCCATGGGTATGGTGTCGGTGGTGGCGATAACCTGGAAGCACTGCACCGTCGTCTCGAAGCCGACGGGGCTGTGCTCGGTGTCCACCACCAGCCAGTCCCAGCCCAGGTGGGCCATGTGCTCGGCGGCGATGGGCGAGGCAAGACCGAGCCAAGTGCCTACGGCCGGCTGTCCGGCGGCGAGCTTTTCCTTCACAGTGTTGATCTTCACTCTTCCTCCAGGCGGTCTGTGGCGGCAGACGGGCGCAACTCCGCGAGAGCCGGCCGCGGTGTGACTTTCGGAGCGCGGAGATGGTAGCATGGGGCTCAGTTGAGCGTCAACATAATTGGGGAGCCGCCGTCCCGCGAGCGGTGGCCCGCGCGTTGCTCGCGCGTCGGGGTGCTGCTAGAATTGGCGCTACAGGCGATGACGGAGAGGAGTAGGCGCGGGGGAAGCCCCCAGGGAGGCCGGGCCAACGACTGAAAGCCCGGCTGGGTGGAATCCGGCTGAAGTTCGCTCCAGAGCCGGCGGGTGAAGCGGCACTTGCCGTGGGTAGTCCGTTCCGGGTGCCTCCCGTTAGCGGGGCGACCAATAAGCCGCACCAGCGGCCGTTGGATAGAGTGGGTCCCAGTGACCAACTAGGGTGGTACCGCGAGGCCGTCGTCCTCGTCCCTAAGGGAGAGGCGGCGGCTTTTTGTGTTGGCCGGAGACGGTAC
>JAAYAV010000269.1 GCA_012719195.1 Anaerolineae bacterium
ACGTACTGGCGCATAGCGCCCTGAAGGGCGTAGCCGAAGGCGATCCCCTTGCCCTTGTAGATGATGTCTGCCTGAATGATGTAGCGCTCGCCCACATGGAAGCGCCCGCTGAGGCGGCTGCCCACGCCCACTACAGTCATCGCCGCCTCGTGCCCGAGGACGACCGGATCGGCCACCATGTCGCGCCCGAGGAGACGGGGGTGGTTCGGTCCCTGCGCGATGACCTTAGTGTCGGAGAAGCACAGGCCGACGGCATCCACCCGGAGCAGGAGTTCGTCCGGCCCCATCGAGGGCAGAGGCACCTGCACGGCCTTGCGGTCGGTGCCCAAGTTCTCCAGCCCGACGCCGGTGAGGTGCCAGGTCCACATCAACTCGGGTAGGGGATGGCGCACGTTGCGGAAGCGCTGCAATTGGTCGCTCATAGCGGCTCCTTGATGGCATTCTGATAGGCGACCGCGGGGGTCGCCTCGGGGCGATCCGCCCCGAACCTACTTCTCACGCACCTAGAGGGCGTGCAGGGTGTCACGCAGTACTGGATACAGGTTGCGGTAGAGCTGAAGGCGCTCGCTGTGACGTTCATGGCGCTCGGGGTCGGGCTCGAAGACGCGTTGCGGCCGGGCCACTTCCTCCGCCACGGCAGCCACGTCTTCGAACCGGCCGGCTCCTGCGCCCGCCAAGAGAGCCGCGCCTAGAGTTGCCGCCTCGGGTACCGCCAAGCGGGCCAAGGGCGTTCCCAGGACGTCGGACTTGATCTGCAGCCATACGTCCGAGCGCGATCCTCCGCCGATGGCTCTGAGCTCGCTGATCTCAACTCCGGCGGCACGCATCTCAGCGACGTTCACGGCGATCTCGTAAGTGGTGCCCTCGAGGATCGCCTTGGCAACATCGGCGCGAGTGGTCTCCAGCGTCAGGCCCACGATCGCACCCTTGGACGCGACGTCGAGCCAGGGCGTGCCGGTGCCGGCGAAATGCGGCAGGAGCAGTAGGCTGCCGACAGAGGCATCCACGTCCCGCAGGAGCAGGTCGTACACCTCGGCGCCGGTGGCACGTGCCTCCTCCATCTCCGCCAGGCCGAACTGGTCCCGGTACCAGCGGAGCACCGAACCGCCCCCGAAGTTGTAGCCGAGGGTCACGAAGCGACCCGGGGCAGCATGCGGGTAGCAGGGGAAACCACGCTCGCCCAGCCCGGGGACGAAGCCGGGCAGGCAGGGCGTGACGCACTCCACGGTACCGATGGCGTACATGGCGCGCCCGGGGGAGGTGGCGCCGGCTCCCAGCGCCCCGCACGGTTGGTCATGCGCACCGGTAACGGCCACCACGCCGGCGGGCAGGCCCAGTCGCTCGGCGATGTCGTCTGGTATGGTACCCACCGCCGTGCCGCTGGGAGCTACCCGCGGAAGGATCGACTCGTCGATGCCGAACACGTCCAGCACCTTGGCTGACCAACGATCGCGAACGAGATCGTAAGCCATGGTTCGCGCGGCGATGGAGCGGTCCATCACCGGCTCGACTCCCAGCTGGGAGAGGGCGAAGTCGCCAAAGCAGAGGAACTTGGCCGTCGCTGAGTAGATGTCGGGCCGAGCCTGTTTCCACCAGGCGACCTTGTTCACGGTGCCCATAGGATGCAGAGGCTGCCCCGAAAGCAGGTAGAGCTCCTCCGGCGTCACCCGCTGCGCCAACTGGGCTGCCTGGGGCTCCGTCCTGGGGTCGAAGGTCAC
>JAAYAV010000030.1 GCA_012719195.1 Anaerolineae bacterium
AACGCCCCCCTGCCCATCAGCGGCGGCGAGGTCCTGACGCGACGCCAGGCCTTCCGCCCCTGGCTGGAAGCGGGCGCGCTGGACATCGTCCAGCCGGACGTCACCAAGGTGGGCGGCATCAGCGAGGAGCGGCGCATCGCCTGGATGGCACAGGAGCACGGCGTCCGCTTCATCCCCCATGGCTGGAACACCGCCGTCGGCCTGGCCGCCGACCTGCAGCTCGCGTCAGCCTTCCCGGGCACGGACCTGGTGGAGTACCTCTCCGGCTCCCCCTACATTGACGAGATCGTAGCCGGCGGCTGGCGCCTCGATGAAGAGGGCATGCTGGCGATACCGGCCCGCCCCGGCCTCGGGCTGGACCTGGACTGGGATCGGGTGTCCCACTACGCGGGGGAGAGGGTCCGGCACCTCTGACCGCTGGATAGCTCACCCGCCTCTTTCCAACCTGCATGGTACAACATGGCCGTAGCGTCACAGAAAGGGAGCGTACCAGATGACGGAAGCAGCCGTGCGGGAGCAGTTCATTGAGGATGATGAAGTCAACCCGCTCGCCGTAGTGCTATCACCGCAGACGTACAGGATGCTGCCCGAGGCTCTCGAGGAACTTGAGTCCATCCGTGCCTACGACGAGGCCCTGTCGGCTCACGACGAGGCGATCCCCTTCGAACAGGCTCTCGCAGATATACGATCGAATCGTAAGTAGTGTATACCGCCCGGATCCTTCGCCGAGCACAGAAGGAACTGGCCGCGCTCCCCGACGAGACGCTTGAGCGCCTTGCAGACGCAATCCGTGGGCTTGGGCAAGACCCCAGGCCCGCAGGCTGCCGAAAGCTCTCCGGCCGGGGCGGATGGCGGATTCGCGCAGGCGATTACCGAGTCATCTTCGAGATAGACGACAGCTCCCAGACAGTTACCGTAATGCATGTGGGCCATAGACGGTCTGTCTGCCGGTAACGGTAGCCGCGCAGCCCCCTCACAGCGCCAGCGCCCGCGGCACGTCACCGCCCAGCGTCTCCGCCGAGCGTATCTGGAGTGACCGATCCGCCAGCGGCAAGCCCACCCGCACACCGCCGCGCCGGTGCGACTCTCGCAGGGCGAGGGCGATCTCCAGCACCGCCCGCCCGTCCGTCCCCGCGCACTTAGGCTCCCCACCCGACTGCAGACACGAGATTATGTCGAGCACTGCCCGCACGCCCGGGCTCTGCAAGCGCTCCGGCCGGGGGAACATCCGCCGCGCGGCCGGCTCTGTCTGCCACCAATGGAACTCGCGACCATTCGCTACCGAGCGGACCCGGCCCCGCTCGCCGATAACCTCGAACTCCCAGGAGGCGCCGCCGGTGGGCATCATCCGCACGTAGGCGCGAACGCCGTTGTCGAAAGCGAGGTAGCCGTTCCCCTGGAGGTCGTCGTCAGTAGCTGCCTTGGCGTCGCTCTCCATCTCGCCCAACACCCAGGTCACCTCGCCGCCGGCTAGGTAGCGCACCAAGTCGAGCAGATGGCTGCCGTTGTGCGAGATGCCCGCCTGCCCGTACCCGGTCACTTGCTGCACCTTGCCCAGTTCGCCCGCGTCAACCAGGGCACG
>JAAYAV010000270.1 GCA_012719195.1 Anaerolineae bacterium
CAACGTCTACCTGGAGATCATCCAGTTCCACCTCCGCGCCCAGGTCAGGTCCGCCTACGAGCACCTGGGGCCGGACCGGTTGGTGGTCGGCACCGACTGGGCCACCTACCACAATCCGCCCTGGCCTGCCTACGGCGCCCACACCACCATGCTCATGCACCCCGACTTCTGGAAGGAGACCGACCTCAAGGGCTTCAGCCAGTGGAAGTCGGAGTTCTGGTTCAGCAGCATGTTCATGCTGGACCTGCGGGAGAACCCCTGGCCCTGCGCCGTCGCCAGTTGGGTGGGCTTCCTGCGCGAGGCCGGCGTCACCGAGGAAGACATCGAGAAGATCGGCTCCGGCAACGCCATCCGCCTGTTCCGGCTGCGGGAGAAGGGTCTGCTGCCGTAGCGTCGCCGCCGCCTACATCAACGCTCGAGCCCCTCGGCGATCGTCCGAGGGGCTCGAGGCATGTACGCGATGCGAGTGCGGTCGGCTACTTGGGGTCGGCGAGGGCGTTGCACATGGCCGTCGGATCGAGGAAGCCGGCGTTCTTGCCCGAGTAAGTGTCCTCAGTGATGACGCAGTTGCCGGCCGCGTCGCAGTGCTCCACCCAGTGGCGCCGCCCGAACGACCCCCACACTACCCCTAGCCGCGGCAGGTGCAGACCATCGGGACCAGTCATGGCGTAATCCCAGTCCGAACTGCCGTCCGCGTTGTACTTCACCGTGTAGTGCATGGAACTGATGGTGTTCATGCTGATGGTGTTGCCGTTATCCCAGTTGGTCAGGTACGTCTTGATGCCGCCGTACTCGTGGACGCCCTTCACCGGCAGGCCGGCGTCGTTGTGCCAGTCCGTCATACGAATGTCCCCGTTGATCAGCACCGTGACCCCGAAGGGGCAGAAGGTGCCCGGATCGAGTTTCCAGGGCTCCGTCTGTTAGGGCGCGGTGGTGACCAGCGGCCGGTCGGCATGGGCGGGAACAGCAAACACTAGGGACAACAGAACGGCGAGTAGCATCGAGTGCCCAGCCGCCCTTCTCATGTCATCGCCTCCTCGGGCGTGCCGGTCGGCGCAGGGCAGCCCGCCTCCGCCTGCATCCCGACGCGCATTATGACCGGGCACCGTTGCGGGATCGTTGCGGAATCGTGGTTGGCGGCAGAAGTCAAAGGCCGGGGGTGGAGGAACGACCAATAAGCGCTCCCTATCCACCCCCGGCCTCTGAATCTCTGGGGCCGTACAAGCCTTCGGGGCGAGCTCCGCCCCCGCCAGCTGACCTACTTGCGGCCGAATAGCCCTCCCAGCATGCTCAGCGGGCTGTCGTCCGCGCTCCCCTCGCCGGAGACCATCGCCTCCAACTGCGGCAGCAGTGCGGGCGGCACCTTCCCCTTGACGTACTCGTAGCAGGTCTCGACAGCCTTCTGCGCCTGCTCCTGCGTAATCCCCGCCTTCTCGGCCACCAACTTCACCAGTTCATCCATCATCATAACCTTCCCTTCCGGCTCCTGGCCGGACCAACCGTATTTCCTGCGGGCAGCCTGTTCGGCCGACCCGCCGGTTCCCTATTGCGTCTCCTCCGCCGCCAGGCCTGCCACTAGATCCAGCACCTCTTCCGGCCTCGGGATGTCGCTCATGGAGTGGCCGTAGTGGACGAAGCGGGCTACTCCCTGCCTGTCGATAAGCACTTGGGCCGGCATGCGGCCGAGCTTGAACAAGTTGACTTCCTGCCCATAGAGCTTGAGTACGCTGGACTTGGGGTCGGGCAGCCCGACAAACGGCAGCGATTCCTTGGCCCAGTAGTCGGCGAAAGCCTCCGGCTTGTCCGGTCCGACAACCACCACTTCCACGCCCTGGGCCGCCATCTCATCGTAGCTTTGGCGCAACTGCGCCATGTGCGCGCGGCAGAACGGTCACACAAAGCCGCGGTTGAACACCAGCAGCACCAGCTTGCGCCCGCGGTAGTCGCTCAGGCGCACTAGGTTGCCTTGGGCGTCGGGCAAGGAGAAGTCGGGGGCTTCTTGGTTGAGAGCCACTCGGGGCATCATGCCACCTCTACACTGAAATGGACTTCTGAGAACGCGCCACTCCCACGAAGGCGATGGAACAGGCGCGCCCATGCGTACCTGAGTCGGGCGCTAAGCTCTCTTGTTGAAGAGAAGGTCCCGCACCGCCATGACGTCGCGGCGAATGTCCTGGTCGCTCTCGATAAGCCCCGAGATCTTGTCGTTGGCGTAGATCACGGTGGTGTGGTCGCGGCCGCCCAGGGCTTCCCCGATCTGCGGAAGCGAGGCGTTGGTCTCGGCGCGGGCGAGGTACATCACGATCTGACGTGGCAAGGCGATGTCGGCGCGGCGGCTGCGGCCGTAAATGGCCTGGGCCGGCAGGCGATAGTGCTTGCAGACGGCATCCACAATGTCGGGGATGTCCACCACCACCTTAGTCCCCAGCATCTCGGTGAGCACCTGCTCCGCCAGGGCCGCCGAGAGGGGCGTGGAAAGAAGCTTGGCCTGCGCCACCACCTTGTTGAGCGCCCCTTCCAGTTCGCGGATGTTGCTCTGCACCTTCTCGGCGATCAGGTCCAGCACCGCCGGCGGAACCACCACGCTGAGCCCTTCTGCCTTGGCACGCAGGATGGCCGTGCGCGTCTCCAGGTCGGGCGGCTGGATGTCCACCGTGAGGCCCCACTCGAACCGGCTGCGCAGGCGCTCCTCCAACGTAGGAATGGCCTTGGGGGGCCGGTCGCTGGAAAGGATGATCTGCTTGTTGGCAGTGTGCAGAGTGTTGAAGGTGTGGAAGAACTCTTCCTGCGTCTGCTCCTTACCGGCGATGAACTGGATATCGTCGATGAGGAGGACGTCGATGCTGCGATACTTATCCCGGAACTGGTCGGTGGTATGGTTTCGGATGGAGTTGATGAGGTCGTTGGTGAACTCCTCCGAGGAGACGTACAGGATGGTATACCCGCGCTCCTGGGGGACGTGGCCGGCAGCGTTGAGCAAGTGGGTCTTGCCCAGGCCCACACCACCGTAGATGAACAGGGGGTTGTAGGCGGTGGCGGGGTGCTCAGCCACGGCCTGGCTGGCGGCGTGCGCCATGCGATTGCTGGGGCCCACGATGAAGTTCTCGAAGCGATAGCGAGGGTTGAGCATGCTGCCCATGCGCCCTTGCCGTTCGCGCCCTGCCCCGTTCGATCGAGCCGGTTCAGCCGGGGCCATGAGCCCGGCACCGGCCTCTTCCCTCTCGCCGCCGTCGACCACGAACTGCAGGGCAAGGGGTTGCCCAGTGACGCTGGCGACCACTCGCTCCACCGTGTCCAGCAGCCGGTTCTCCAGCCAGTCCTTGACGAAGGAGTTGCGCACGCTCACCGTGAGGACACCGTCCTCCAGCGAGAGGGCCTCGGTGTTGCGAAGCCAGGTATCGTACATCGCCCGGGTCATCTGCACTTGCAGCTCGCCCTGAGCTGTCTGCCAAAGTTGAGCTGCTTCCATTGTGGGTCCCCCGAGTGGCTACTAACAGAAACTCAGCATACGGTTGAATGCCCGTCCCGGCAATGCCGGGGCCGAGGCCATAGCAGGCGATGGTGCACGACAGAAGTAGCCCCCGCCGATCCTCTAGGGTTCGGTAGTGGGAAGGAGACGCTGAAACACCTCGTTGCTGAGTAGGCGACCGCGTTGGGTGAGGTAGACGGCGTAATCATCATACTCAAGCAGGCCGTGACCCTGCGCCCAGCTCACGGGCTCCCGGAACCATTCGACCGGGTCCGGCCCGAACCGGTGGCGGAAGCGGTCCCGCTCCAGCCCGGCTACTAGGCGCAGGCCCAGGATGGCCGTCTCCGCCATCTCCAGGCTCGGCCCGATCTCCTCCATGAAGCTAACCCGATCCGCCGGTCGCGCAGCCACGTAGGCGGCCGGGTCGGCCAGCCGCGCGAACCGCTTTCCCTGGAGCGAGGAATGCGCCCCCGAGCCCAACCCCAGGTAGGGCTCGTTTCGCCAGTATATCAAGTTGTGGCCGCAGGTCAACAGCCGCGCCGCCGGTCCACTCCGTCGAACCCAATCGCGAGGAGCGCGTGTGGCCTGCCGGGCGGCACCAGGGTCCGGCGGGAGGGCATCGGGAGCGCTCGCCCAGTTGGAGATTTCGTAGTGCCGGTAGCCGGCGGCGGCGAGGATCTCCTCGGTGGACAGGTACATGTCGGCCCAGATGTCCGCGTCAGGCTCGGGAAGTGCGCCGCGGGCCACCGCCGCGGCCAAGGGGGTGCCCTCCTCCAGGGAGAGCCCGTAGGCCGACAGGTGCTCGCTCTCCAATTCCAGTGCTCGCGCCAGGTCGGTCTGCCACTCCGCCACGGTCTGGCCGGGCAGGCCGGAAATCAGGTCGATGCTGAGGTTGTCGAAGCCGGCCGCGCGGGCCCAGCGGACGGCGTCGCCGGCCTCCGCGTAGCTGTGAATTCGGCCCAGGAGGCGCAGGTTCGCTTCCTGGGTGCTCTGTACCCCCAGGCTGATGCGGTTGTACCCCGCCCGGCGCAGGGCCGCCAACTTGGCCTCGTCCACCGTGCCCGGGTTAGCCTCCACGGTAGCCTCGGCGCCGGCGGGGAGGCCCGCCGACCGCACCGCCTCGATCACAGCGGTCAGGTACTCGGCCGGCCAGAGCGTGGGCGTCCCGCCGCCGACGTAGAGCGTGATCGGCCGCAAGGGCGGGATGGCGGCAATCTCCGCCAGCAGCACGTCCAGATAGGGCCGCCACAGGTGCTCGCGCCCGGCGACGGAGGCGAAGTCACAGTAGGCGCACTTGCTGCGGCAGAAGGGGATATGAACGTAGAGCCCAATCTCAATGCCCATCAGAGAATACGGAGTCAACCACAGAGGACGCAGAGAAGAGGGAGGAATATGGGAAGAAGGAAGAGAGGGACAGGGACGTCGAAGATCACCGAATTCCTCCTCCCGATCCCTCTTTCTGTCTTCTCTGTGCCCTCTACGTCCTCTGTGGTGAACTCCCCCTCCCTACTGCACCAGGCGGACCACCGCCTCCAGAGCACCGCCGGCCACTGACCGCGCCCAGGGCGAGATAGCGTAGCAGCCGGCGGCATCACCGCCCAGCCACAACTCCGCCACACGCTGACCGGCCCGCGCCGTGAGCCCGTCCGCCAGAAGACCGCGCACGTACCCTGCCCGGGGCGCTTCCACCGCATAGCGCCCCACCAGGCCCAACTGGTCGCCCTCACGCACCGGCGCACCGATCTCCGTCTCGGCTACGAAGATCCCCGCGCCTTCGGCCCGCACCTCCAGGACAGCATGCAGGCCCACCGGCGGCTCGGTGCCGGCCACGGGTCTGCCGGAGTAGAGCACCCGGCCCAGGCCGAGGTGCAGGCCGGTATCGACAACAGCGAAGACCTCCTCGCCCGCGGTCCGGCCCGGCCCCAGCCGCACAATGCCGTCAGCCGGTTGGTAGGGCAGTTCCGCGGGGCTCATGGCCGGGTAGGTGGCGTCGATGGCGACGCCCGCGCCGAACCGCGTCAACATGGGCCGGGTGGGCGCCACCATCACCGGCACTTCGCCGCGCTCCAAGGCGTCCTCTGCCAGTAGAATGCCGTCCACACGCACGCCCACCACGTCTTCCACTGTGACTTGTCCCTCGTGCACGGCCGCGGCGAGGCTGATGGCGCGGCAGACGGCAGTGGCCTCCGCCCGCTCTACCACGAGCACGCGCATGGCGACGGCCTGTAGCCGCTGTGCAACCGCGGTGCCCAGTTCGCCGCCTCCGAACACGAGCACCGGAAGACCAGTGAGACGGTGCGGCATGCCTACCCCTCCTCGAACAGGGCGGCCGCCTGGGCGACTCGCTCCATCGTATCGACTCCGAAGGGACAGCGCTCCGTGCAGGCGTTGCACACGATGCAGTCCGAGGCGGGCACCTCCATGGCGGCGTAGGCGGCCCGTTGCGCCGGGCTCGGATCGCCCAGGGACTCGTCTGCCAGGCGCAGGGTGTGCCCGATGTCGATGTGGGCCGGGCAGGGCAAGCAGTGATTGCAGTAGACGCACTCGCCGGTAACGTAGTCCCCAAGCGACGGCAGGATGTGAGCGAAGTCCTTGGCCTCGTCGTCGGCATCCAGCAGCGCCAGGGCGGCATCCACCTCCTCCACCGACTTGCAGCCGGGCAGGGCGGTGGTCACACCGATGCGGGAGACGACATATGCCAGGCACTGTACTGGCGTCAGCACGGCGGGCCGCTCCCCGATGACCACATCCTCTTCATTGAGGCCGGCTCCCCGCTGGTAGTCGCGTATCGCCACCGCCGTCTCGGGCCGAAGCAGGCGGCCACCGCCGAAGGGCTTCATGGCCACCAGGCCGACGTTGCCCTCGGCGCAGGCGCGGAGCAGGTCCGCAATGCCCGGTACGGAGTGACCGGCGATGTTGATCGGGAACATGAGCACGTCGATGGCGCCCGCTTCAACCGCCTGGCGCGAGGTGGTCAGAGTGTGACCGCTGAACCCGATGAGGCGGGCCTTACCCCGGTCGCGGAGCCGCTGCGCCAGGGGCAGCAGGTTCGCCATGGCCCAGTCGTAGTCCTCCTGGGC
>JAAYAV010000031.1 GCA_012719195.1 Anaerolineae bacterium
AGCGTTCTGGTGGACGCTGCTGCTCGCCCTGCTGATACTGAGCGCCGCCACCCGTGATGCTCGTCTGTTCCTGTTCGTCATCCTTCTTGCCGCCGGCTCCGCTGTCTCGGCTCTGTGGTCGCGCTTCTCGCTCTCCGAACTCTACTACCAGCGGCACTTCGGCCGCCGCCGCCTCGAGTACGGCGAGGAGACCGACCTAACCATCGAAGTGTTCAACGCCAAGCCTCTCCCCCTGCCCTGGGTCCTGATCAGCGACCAGTACCCTGACGGGGTGGAACTGCTGACGGGACAGCTAGGCACCAGCAAGGCCGTTAGCTTCAAGAGCGCCCTGGTGAACTTCCTTGCTTTGCGCTGGTACGAGCGAGTGCGGCGCGTCTATCGTCTCCGGGGCGGCAACCGTGGTGTCTTCCCCTTCGGCCCCGCCGAGATCTACGCCGGCGACGTATTCGGCTTTCGGCGCCAGAACCGGCGCGACACTCACCTCGACCGCCTGGTGGTCTATCCGCGCATCGTCCCCGTGGAGATGCTCGGCCTGCCGGCAGCCCGCCCTTCCGGCGACTTCGCCACCGCCCGCCGCATTCTGGAGGACCCCCTGCGCTTCCGGGGGGTGCGCGAGTACCGAGCGGGCGACAGTCTGCGGCACGTGCACTGGAAAGCCAGCGCGCGCCAAGGGCAACTGCAGACGCGCGTATTCGACCCCAGCGCCAGCCGGGTGATAATGCTGCTGATTGACGTCCAGACCACCGAGCAGCCCTACGGATTGGTGCCGGAGTACTTGGAACTCCTCATCTGCGCCGCCGCTTCCATGGCGAGCCAGAACCTGGAGGCCGGTCATGCCGTGGGGCTGATGGCCAACAGCAGCGCTGTCACCAACAGCGAGCTCATCCGCTTGCCGGCCGGCCGCCGACCGGAGCAACTGGCGCTCCTGCTCGAGGGGATGGCGGAGCTAACCGGCTTCCGCCTGACATCTCTGACGCGCCTCTTGGGCATCATCGGTTCCGACCTTCCCTACGGCGCCACCCTCGTGGTCTTCACCTCCCGGCCCGAGGCGGAAGTCATGGAGCAGTTGCTCTCCCTCCAGGATGCCGGTCACGGCGTCGTGCTGATCACCGCCGGCGAGGCGCCACCCGATGTGCCCCCGCAGATCATCTCTTACCACCTCGGCGGGACTGAGAGTTGGCATGAACTTGAGTCGTTTGAACTGGCTTGATCAGGTCCTGATCCCGTCGCTGTCCGCTGCCATGCGGGCAGCCTGGATCGTGCCCTGGGTCAACGCCCTCCTGGCCACCGACTTCTTCCGCCCGTCGGGCGTCACCCTGCCCTTCTGGATACCTCTGCTTATTCTCTTCGCCGGCTCGGCCCTGGCGCAGGCGCTCAGCGAATCTGTGGCCGGTCGGATCGCCGCCGGTTTGCTCGGAGTGCTCGTGGCTTTGGGGGTGGTGCGCCTCCTAGTCCCCGCCTCCGGGGAGGGTCTCGGCCCCTGGCTCCAGGACCTCTACCGCCAGGCGGTCAACTGGCGCGAGTACGCCCCCACGGTCTGGGTTGTCTTCGCCGTAGCGGCCGGCCTGTGGATGCGTGCCATCACCATTGACTGGTCGGAGATGGAACCCCTGCGCAAGGGGTTCCTCACCGGCGTAATAGCCCTGGCCCTACTCATCCTCGTGCGCGGAACCAGGTACGGCCTCAACCTGGGCCTGATCGACGGCATCATGGAAGCCGTCCTCGTCTTCATCGCCTCCGCCATGAGCGCTATGGCCCTTTCGGACATCAGTCGCACCCTGCGCCAGAGCATGCGCACCAGCGGGCTGGCGCCGCGGCTGGGCCGCTTCTGGTACCTGGTGGTGGTGGGCGTAGTGGTGGGCGTGGTAGCAGTGGGCTGGCTTGCCACCTACGTGGTGGACCCCGGTTCGGTTCGGTCGGTGATTGGCTGGTTCTCTCCCGTGCTAAACCTGATCCGGGACGTCATCGCCTACGTGATCATGGGCATTGCCTATGTGATCTTCCGCCTCCTCGCGCCGTTCATCGACTGGATGAACAGCCTCGTCCGCGAGCAGGCCGAGGAAGAGGCCACCACCGTCGTCGAGGAAGCGTCGGAAGAGATATCCGAACTGGTCGAATCGGGCGAGTTTGCGTTCCAGATACCGCCCTGGGTCGAGACCCTGGCGGTCATCGTGGTAGTAGCGGTTGTGCTGGTGCTCTTCATCGCCTTCCTGCGGCGCCGCTTCGTCAGCAGCAAGGGCGGCATCCAGGAAACGCGCGAGGTGGACTGGTCCTGGGGCCTGATGAAGGAGCAGATCGGTCAGTGGTGGGATCGGCGCCGCCCTCAGCGACGAGCGGAATTCGTGCCGCTGGACGACCCCGAGGATCCTCGGGCCGCCATTCGCCAGACCTACCGTCGCCTACTGACCCTGACCGGTGAGCGGGGGCTCGCTCATCGGCGCGGACAGACACCGTCGGCCTTCGCCCGCTCCCTAGGCAGACGGCTGCCGGACCTAGACCCGGCGGTGACGAATCTGACCCGGCTGTACTACTTCGCCCGCTACGCCCCCGAAAGCCCTACGGCTGAGGACGTGAACAGCGCGCGGGCCGCACTGGCGCAGGCGGAGAAGGTTCTCTTCGACTACGAGGCCGCCGAGACGAGTTCCGACTCGCCCGAGGCCGGCAGCCTCAGACCCGGATAGACGTCCAGGTCCCATCCGGCTCGGACATCACGCTGCTGGTAGTAGGCAGCGGCCGCGACCATGGCGGCGTTGTCGGTGCACCATCGCTTGGGCGGGTAGCGCAGGGGTATGCCCTTAAGGCTCTGGCTCATCACCTGTCTCAGGCGGCTGTTGGCGGCCACACCACCGGCGAGGAGCACCTGCCGCACCTCGAACTCCTCCGCCGCCTCCACCGTCTTGCCCACCAGTGCCTCGACCACCGACTCCTGGAAGGCCGCGGCGATGTTGGCCACCGGCAGCCGCGATCGGTTCGGCTCGTCACCTCGGCCTCCGAAAGACTCGGCCAGCCGTAGCGCCGCCGTCTTCAGACCGCTGAAGCTGAAGTTGTAGCTATCGCGCATGCGCATCCGGGGCATGTCCACCGCCGCCGCCAGCCCGTGAGCCGCCACCTTCTCGATCTCCGGTCCGCCCGGGTAGGGCAACCCCAGCAGCCGCGCCACCTTGTCGAAGGCTTCCCCGGCGGCGTCGTCCACCGTGTGGCCCACCGACTCGAATTCCGTGTGGCTGCGCATGACCACCAGGCTGGTGTGGCCGCCGCTCACAACCAGCACCAGGAGCGGGAACTGCGGCTCCGGCTCGACTGGCTCTCCGCGCTCCGGCTCGCCGGGGAGCAGCCAGTTGGCGTAGATATGCGAAAGCACGTGGTTGACCGCAAGAAGCGGCAGCCCGCGCCCGTAGGCCAACCCCTTGGCCATGTTCACTCCGACCAGGAGCGACCCGGCCAGTCCCGGACCGTGAGTCACCGCCAGGCCCTGCACGTCATCCCAGCCGTTGGGAAGCGGTTTGACCGCTTCGTCCAACACCAGCGAGATGGCCTTAACATGCTCGCGGCTGGCCATCTCCGGGAAGACACCGCCGAACTCACGATGAAGCTCCACCTGGGAAGCCACCACATTGGAGAGGACGCGGCGGCCGTGGCTCACCACCGCTGCCGCCGTCTCGTCACAAGAGGTCTCTATTGCCAGAATTGTATCCAATTTCGCATACTTCCCAAGGAGGTTAGGGCAGTATATACCGGCGGCCGTTCGCTGGGAAAGCCGCCGGCGATCACTCCGGGGGGTGCGCCGGGACTTGGGCGAGTGGCACTGCTGAGGGCGACAACAGACGCTGCCGCGGGGACGCCCCGGGCCGATCAAGGCCGCCTACTCTCATACGCACCCCCGTCGGTCGCTTGACCGCCACGCCGCCACGTGGATACTGCCCCTCACCCGCATCTGTGGAGCGAGGCCCATGGAGATGATGAAGACCGGTATCGCGTATCACGGCAACCGCATGGTGTCGCACTTCCGTGACGACATCCGGGACATCATCGCCCACAACTGCACCTACGTCGTCCACATGTTCAGCGAGAACGACTACATGCGCCACCGCCAGGTACTCAAAGACCTGGTCCGTATCACCCATGAGCACGGTCTGGAGGCCTGGATCGACTCCTGGGGCATGGGACGCATCTTCGCCGGCGAGGTCTCCGGCTGGCTGAACGAGTACCCCGACTCCCGCCAGGTGCTCAACACGGGCAAGTCGGTCGGCATGACCTGTCTCTACAGCCGCGACTACCGCCTCGCCCTGCAGGACTGGGCCAAGGCCGCCATCGCTACCGAGGCGGAGATGGTCTTCTGGGACGAACCGCGGCTGTATTTCTCGTCCTCCGCCGGCGGGGGCGAACCGGTCTGGGGATGCCGCTGCGCGCGCTGCCAGGCCCGCTACCGGGACACGTACGGGTACGCGATGCCCACCGAACTTACCGAAGACGTCATGGAGTTCCGGCACCAGTCCGCCCTGGACTTCTTCCGCGAGATGACCGACTTCGTCCAAGCCAGAGGTTCACGCAACTCCCTCTGCCTCATGCCGAGCACGGACGCTCGCTTCGGCGACCGCAACTGGGATGACTTCGCCGCGCTGCCGGCCGTGGACAACCTCGGTACCGACCCCTATTGGTACGGGCAGAGCATCGGCGTGCAGGGCTACGTTGCCGACTGGTCGCGGCGCCTGCTGGAGACCTGCCGCCGGCACGGCAAGGACCACCACCTTTGGCTGCAGTCCTTCGCCGTGCCCGCCGGTCGGGAGGTCGAGATCGTCATGGCCGCCGAGACCGCCTACGCCGCCGGCATCCGCAATCTGGCCGCTTGGGGCTTCCGCGGCTCCGACGCCAACGACTACCGCGCTCTACGCCCCGAGGTTGCCTGGCAGGCCGTGGGCGAGGCCTTCCGCCGCGTGCTCTGGCGCTGGTAGATCACTCACACATAGTGGTGGGGTCGCACAAACGCGCGCGGCCCGAGCCAAACCGTCAGGAGTGCTTCATGACCCCACGTGAGCGAGTGCTTGCCGCCCTTAGCCATCGCGAGCCCGACCGCGTCCCCTACGACCTCGGCAGCACGCAGGTGACCGGCATCAGCCTGGCCGCCTACCGCAACCTGCGCCGTTACCTGGGGCTGCCCGAAGTCGAGCCCACCATCCCCGACGTCATCCAGCAGCTGGCCCAGCCGGATGAGGACGTGATGGAGCGGCTAGGGGTGGACGTCGCCGGGCTCTTCCCGCTCAACGCCCACAACTGGAACGTGGTGAACGAGGACGCCGGCGAGTACTGGCGCTACACCGACGAGTGGGGCATCGGCTACCATATGCCCAAGCAGGACGGGCTCTACTACACCGTCGTCCACAGCCCCCTGTCCGGGCCGCAGACCTCGCCGGCAGCCATCGCCGCCCATTCCTGGCCCAACTGCGGCGACGCGCAGCGCATCGAACACCTCCGGCAAGAGGCTCTCGCCATCCGACAGCAAGGCCGCGCCGTCATGATCAAAGGGGTACTGGCCGGCATCTTCGAGATGGCCCAAAGGCTGCGCGGCACCGAGGACTTCATGGTGGACCTCATCGCCGATCGCCCCTCCGCCGAGGCTCTGCTCGACCGCATGGTCCAGTGCAAGCTCGACTTCTGGGAGATGGCGCTGCCGGAGCTGGCCGATGTGGTCGACATCGTATCCGAGGCGGACGACTACGGAACGCAAATCTCCCAGCTCATCTCGCCGCGCATGTTTCGCGAGGTGATGAAGCCCCGCCTGCGAGTGATCAACGAGCGCATCCACCAGCTGGCGCCCCAGGCCAAGCTCTTCTTCCACACATGCGGCAGCGTGCGCGAGATCCTTCCCGACCTGCTCGAGGTGGGGGTGGACATCCTCAACCCGGTGCACGTGCGTGCCACCGGCATGGAACCGGCGGCGCTCAAGCGCGACTTCGGCAATGCCGTGGTCTTCTGGGGCGGCGGCGTGGACACCCAGGGCGTCCTCCCCAACGGCACACCGGAACAGGTTCGCGAGGACGTCCGCCGGAACGTCGAGGCGCTCATGCCCGGGGGCGGCTACGTGTTCAACACCATCCACAACATCCAGGCCGATGTGCCGCCAGAGAACATCGTGGCCATGTGGGAGACACTGATGGAAGTGGGGCGCTACTAGATACCTCGCCCTCGCACACGAAGACGGCTCCACCGCCTTTGCGGGGTGGAGCCGTTCTGTTGCCGCCTAAAGCGCCTCGCGGGCCCGGTCGGGCCGCGGAGTGGTTACATCTTCATCTCGCGGAGCACGCGCAGGGTCCAGTTGCTCAGGTAGCCCCGATAGGGCGCAATGGTAGACTCGATGGCCTTCTGCACGTCCTCAACCTTCTCGTCGTCCGCATCAAGCTCCACCGAGTATCGCGGCGAGGCGCTGGCGCGGTACACCTTCACCGCGCTGACGCCCGGGATGGAGCGCGCCATGCCGATGGCCGACTTTCCCTCATAGCCGTCGATGGACTCGTAGCTGTCGAAGCTCATCACTACCTTGGCCACTTCGCTGCCTCCTGTGTTGTCGTCGGGACGGGCTCTGACCCGCCCATCGGATTCCGTTAGCCGGCGTCCGCCAACACCGCCCTAACCGCCGCCAACAAGTGATCTTCCTCGCCGGGCAGGACGGTGCGCGGATCCAGGATGAGTGCCTCTTCCTCCACCCGAGCGATCACGGGTGGTGCCGATTCTCGCAGCCGCCGCGCCAGTTCCTGAGGACGCTCTGCGGGCAGGGCCCACACGAAGGTGGGCAGCGTCTCGCCCGGTAGCGAACCGCCGCCGACAGCGCTGCGCCCTTCCCGCACCTCCCCTCGGCCGAGCGCCTGTCGCCACTCCTCCGCTCGCTCTCGTAGCCCCGCCGGCTCGGCCGCGATCATGCGCCACACCGGCAGGTTCCCGGCCTCCCGGCCGCTCCGGTACTCCAGCAGCGTCGCCTGCAGCGCCGCCAGCGTGAGCTTGCCCACCCGCAGCGCCCGCATCAGCGGGTGACGTCGCAGGAGCCCCACGCTCGCCTCTCGCCCCACCACCAGCCCCGCCTGAGGACCGCCCAGCAGCTTGTCGCCGCTGAAACTGACCACGTCGGCCCCCGCCGCCAGACACTCCACTACGGTGGGCTCGTGCGCCAGCCCGAACGCCGCAGTGTCTCGCAGGGCGCCGCTGCCCACGTCAGCGTAGAAGCGAGCACCCACCTGGTGCGCTGCCTCCGCCAGCTCCGGTAGCCCGGGCTCGTGCACGAAGCCGCTGAGGCTGAAGTTGCTGCGGTGGACGTACATGAAGAGCGCCGTGTCCGGTGTGGAGGCCCGCATGTAGTCCTCCACGTAGGTACGGTTGGTGGTGCCTACCTCCACCAGGCGGGCACCGCTCTGCGCCATCACCTCCGGAATGCGGAACCCTCCGCCGATCTCAACTAGTTGCCCGCGCGAGATGACCACCTCACGCCCCTGCGCCAGCCCCATCAGCACCAGGAGCACGGCGGCGGCGTTGTTGTTGGCCACCAAGGCCGCCTCGGCCCCGGTGATGTCGCAGAGCAGCCGCTCGGCGTGCACATGGCGGGAGCCACGCGCCCCCTCGTCGAGGTCGTACTCCAGGTTGCTGTAGCCCCGGCCTACCCGCTCCAGTTCGGCCAGTGCACCGGCTGACAGGGGAGCGCGCCCCAGGTTGGTATGGATTATCACCCCCGAGGCATTGATCACCGGCTGCAGCGTCGGTCGGACCATGTCGTCCAGTGCCCGCGCGACGGCTGCGGCCCAGTCGGCCGCCGCCGCCTCACCGGCAAGCAGCCGCCGGCGCTCAAGCTCTGTGGCCCGGCGAGCCGCCTCCACCACCAGGTCCCGTCCCCAGTCGCGCACCAGTTCGGGCATGCCCGGCAGGTCCAGCAGCGCCGACACGCTGGGAACGCTCCTCAACGCCTGCAGATCGCGACTCATAGCCCCCCGGAATTCGCCAGTGCTGCTGACTACTCTACCCGGATGAGACTGTCCGGTCAAGGGCCTGTCGCTACCTGTCGGTTGACAGCCGGCCACTCCCGGTCGATACTGATCCTAGAACCCTGAGTGGCCACCATCCCCCGACGGGAGGAGCACCCATGGCCGGACGCTTCTTGGAGATCTACACCAACTG
>JAAYAV010000271.1 GCA_012719195.1 Anaerolineae bacterium
CCCTCGCGCACGGTGGCCTCGTCCACCTCGCCCCAAGTCTCGGACTCGCGTCGGTGCAGTCCCGGCTTGCCCTCGAAGGTGTCGTAGAAGGAGGCCGGCAGCGGCATGTCGTCGGCCCGGTAGCGCTCAAGGTACTTGCTCAGGGGTCGGTAGGCGTCGTGGGGCTCGGGGAAGTGCACCTCCAGGTGCCAGGGGGTCGGCTCCGCGCTGAGGCGGTCCAGCATGCGCTCGGCGCAGCCCGCCAGGAAGGCCATGTGCGTGCCCTCCTCCGGTCCGTCCATCTCCGCCCACATGGCGAACGGCTCGCTCCCGGGCCAGCGGAACCGGCGCGCCGACACCTCGACGAACTCGTCCCTCCCCGGGTGGTTGGCCCACCGGTCCTCCGGGGCCATTGCGCCCGGCGGCAGCATCGCCTCGTAGTGGGGCGAGAGACCGGCCACGTGCTCAAAACCGAAGGACGTGGGGCCACGCTGGTGGCTGGCGTGCCACTTGCCCACGTACCCCAGCCGGTACCCCGCCTCCCGCAGCCGCTGCGGATAGGTGACAGCGCCGGGGAAGAGGTCGCGGTGGACCGAAGGTGAGGAGTGCACCTGGTTGAAGACCCCGTTGTGCCAGTGATAGGCCCCGGTAAGGAGCATCGCCCGTGCCGGACAGCAGAGAGCACAGGGGGTGTAGGCGCGATCGAAAAGCAGGCCCCCGTCCACAAGCCGCTGGACGTTGGGCATGCGCGCCGCGCTGCGGCCGGCGATGGTCTGCCACTGCTGCTGGTCGGTCATGATGAGGAGTACATTAGGTCGCGTCGCGCCGGTCACGAGCATCTCCTGATGGGCAAGGACTCGCGTCCTCGTAGAGCGCACCGACGAAGGCGGTACCGTCTAGACCAACAGGCTCTCCAGGTAGTCCAGCGAAACCCGCCGCCGCCTCTGTATCTCCCGTCGCGAGCCGAGGAGGCTGAGCGCGAACGGGATCGCCGCCAGCAACCCGCGCAGGCGGGCGCGGGCCGCCTCTCCGCGCCAAGCACGCAAGGCATCCAGAGCGATTCGCCCCTGAGCGCGCAGAATGGCGCCCCCGTGACGCCTCAGGAGCGGCGACGGTATGTTCTTGGCCAGCACCGCTACCGTGTTCCGGCCGGTGTAGAAGCTGGAGAGCACGCCGCCTCCGGTAGCGCTAAGGCGGTGGTAGACCACGGCGCTCGGCTCGTATAAGCAGCGATAGCCGAGCAACTGCGCCCGCCAGGCGAGGTCCACGTCTTCCAGGTACATGAAGAGACGCTCGTCGAAAGGACCCACGTCCAGCAGCAGACTGCGCCGGTATGCGGCCGCCCCGCCGCAAGGACCGAAGACGTACTCGCGCTCGTCGTACTGCCCCTCGTCCTGCTCCCAGACCCCCCGATTCTGCGGTATCCCGTTCCGGCCGAACTGATCTCCGGCGGAATTGAACACATCACGGTGGTCGTGGAGCATGATCTTCGAGGCCACCATGCCGACGGCGGGGTCGGACGCGAAGGCGGCCAAGACGCCCGCCAGCCACTCCGGCGCCGCCTCCACATCGCTGTTGAGGAGTACTACGACCGGCGCAGTGGCGGCGCGGATGCCGGCATTGACACCCCCGGTGAAGCCCAAGTTGCGCGGGAGGGCTACCACCCGCACTTCGGGGTAGGCGCGCTTAAGCAACTCCAGCGAACCATCGGCGGAGGCGTTGTCGACCACTATCGTCTCGAAATCGGTCTCGCACTGCGCTCGGAGGGAGTCCAGGCAAGCGGGCAGCAGACGCTCCCCGTTCCAGTTGGGGATGACGACGCTGGCGCGTGGGAGCGCCTTAGGGCTCACGGCTCAGGTAGTCCGCCAATGCGTCCTTCCAGGGGCGCAGGCGGATGCCCAACGCCTCCGCCGCGGCGAAGTTGCGCAGCGGGGCATACGGCGGCGGAGTGGACGCGCGCTCGTAGTCCTTGAGCAGGATGGGAGCCACGGGCACCGAGTCCAGACCGGCTCCATCCAGGATGGTGCGGGCGAACTCGTGCCGGGAGCACTGGCCCTCATTGACGAGGTGGTAGATACCGTAGCGACCAGAATGGGCAAGCTTGTACACCGCTTCCGCCAGGTCGGGAGCATAAGTGGGGCTGCTGACCTCGTCGGTCACGACCGACAGGGCGCGGCCCTCTCGAGCCAGGCTGATCATCTTGGCGGGGAAGTTGCTGGAGCCGGGGCTGAAGAGCCAGGCGATGCGGACGATGTAGTAGCGACTGAGCAGTGCGCGCACGGACGCCTCGCCCGCTTCCTTCGAGCGCCCGTAGGCGTTGATGGGGTTGGTGCGGTCGGTCTCCAGGTAGGACCGGTTCCCAGCCCCGTCGAAGACCTCATTGGTGCTTATGTAAACCATTGGACAACAGAGCCGCTGGCAGGCGACGGCCAGGTTCTGCGTGCCGAGAGCGTTCACGCGAAACGCTAGATCGGGGTCGCGGGCGCAGCCATCCACGTTTGTGTAGGCGGCGCCGTGGACGACCAGCTGCGGCTCGAAGGCGACCACCGCATCCACGATGGCACGGTAGTCGGTGATGTCATGCTCGGGGACGTCGACGCCCCGAACCTCGTGCCCCTCGAAGGCGCGCAAGAACTGCCGCCCCAGCTGCCCTTTGTGACCGGTTATCACCACCCGCATCGCGCGCTCCCGAATTCGGTCCGGATACCTCCCGGCCGGAGTACTAGCGTGCCAAACGTACTACACGCGGAGGGCGATGAGGGTCTGCCCCATCGCCCGATCCGCGTCTATCACCGCCGATGAGCCCTACAGGGGCTCGAACATGTCCTTCAACGCACCGCACTCCGGGCACTCGAAGTCGTCCGGCAGGTCCTCGAAGGCCACTCCCTCGTTCTCTTCCGGATCGTACACCCAACCGCAGACGGTACACACCCACTTCTGCATCTACACCACTCCTGAGCAGGTCTGACATCCCTGGCGGAAACTCTGCTCCTACCATTCCGGCGAATCTAGCACAGGCTCGAGCCGCCGTCAATGCCTTCCTTCGGCCGCCA
>JAAYAV010000272.1 GCA_012719195.1 Anaerolineae bacterium
CCGGCAGCCTTGGAGACGCCGGGCGCCACCACCTCGGCCCAACGCCCACCGGCGGTGGCGATGAGCTTGCAGCCGGGAGGCAACCGCTCTTGCAGCACGTCCACCGGCAGAGAGTCGCCCAGCGTGACCACCATCTTGCAGGGGGGCTCGGTGATCATGTCGTGGACGCTGGGAACGTAGCGGGCCTCCGGATAGTCGTCGGGCCGATTGACGTAGAGGCGCCCGTCCACGTCGGCGTAGAGGATGCAGTGAGGGTAACGTTCCTCGATCAGGCGAGCCAGACGGCGGGCGTCGTCCAGCGGCATGGGGTCGTGGTGAATGCGCTCACCGTTCAGGTAGACATGGGCTCCATTAAGGAAGACGCTGGGCAAATCCTGCAGCTCAGGGGGAAGGGAACGCCGTGCCGAGGCCAGGCGTCGCCCGGTGGCCACCACCAGCTGCATGCCCTGCCGGCTGCACTCGGTCAGTGCCGCCATCGTCCGCTCGGAGACGGTGCCGTCGGAGCGGAGCAGGGTTCCGTCCATATCGAAGGCCACTAGGCGGATATCGTCGGGCACCGGCGTCACCTCAAGTCCAGTTAGTGCTCGCCATGATACCGGAGCGCCGCGATCTGCGCCCAGACGGCCGTCACCACCCCGCCCAGGCCCGGCAAAGGCCATCCCGCAGCGATGTCATTCCGAGAGCAGCTAGGAATCAGGCGGGTCGGTGCCGGGCCTCAGGCGCTGGGAGCGCCCTGCCCCGGAGGGCTACTCCCCCTCCGCCCACATGCAGGCCGCCACCAGTCCGGGACCACCATGGGCGCCCAGCGCGGGCGTGATCTGCCCCATGTATCCGTCCACCGGCTCCGCCACTGCCTTCACCGCTGCCAGCAGTGCTTGCGCCCCCTCGGGGTTACCGGCGTGGACAACGGTGAGGTGCAGCGTCTTTCCGCGCGCCCGCTCCTCCACCAGCGCCGCCACCTTCTTGATCGCCTGGCCGGAGTTGCGGGCCCGGCCGACGGGCTGGAGTTTGCCCTCGACGGTGGCGATCATCGGCTTGATGCGTAGAGCCGACCCGATGAGGTAGGTACTCCGCTTCAGCCGTCCGCCCCGAAACAGGTACTCCAGCGTATCGACGGCGGCGATGAAGTGGACCTCGTCCCGAGCCTTCTCGGCGGCGGCCGCCACCTCTTCCAGGGTGCCGCCCTGCGCGGCGCGCTTGGCCGCTGCCAGCGCCACGTACCCCTGCGCCATGCTGATGGTGCGCGAGTCTACCGCGCGGATCGGCGGCAGTCCGCTGAGTTGGGCCGCTGTCTGAGCCGCTTGAGCGTAGCCGCCGCTCAGATCGCCGGAGATATGGATGGAGACGATCCCGTCCGCACCATCGGCCGCCTGGCGGTACAGGTCCTCGAAAGCCTTCGCGGAGGGGAAGCCGGTGGAAACCGACTGCGTCCCGTGGTGCATCGCCTCATAGAGACGCCCGGGGTCCAGTTCCACCCCGTCGAGGTAGGTGGTTCCGTCCCAGGTGATGAGATAGGGGACGGTGCGGATGCCCCACTGCTGGGCCACCTCGCTCGGAAGGTCGGCCACGGACTCGGTCACCACTCTGATCATGCGCGGTACTCCTCGGGAGACTGCTTCTGGGTACTGGAACACCCCTGGCAGCGCAAAGAC
Organism: Anaerolineae bacterium; assembly: GCA_012719195.1. Lineage (GTDB taxonomy): Bacteria > Chloroflexota > Anaerolineae > DRVO01 > DRVO01 > Ch71. Next base: position 1,653 of record JAAYAV010000272.1, read on the forward strand.
GCGGTCATCCGGCGAATCGGTGTAGGCCCGCCGGACCCCTGCGGGCAAACGCCACCCAGAGATCGTGCGCTGAAGCACAATCTTGGCCGCCGGCGAGCCGGAATAGGATGAGCGCGGCTCCGCGCAAAGAGGTCGGCCCAGCGCGCGCTCGCGAGTGTACAAGGGTGTACCCGCGTACCTGAGGGCCGGCAGCGATGATGGAGGTAGGTAGTGGCAGACAAGGGTACCAGTAGACGTGGGTTCCTCAAGGGATCGGTAATCGCCGGCGCCGGGGCTCTGGCGGCGCAGGGCGGAGTGGCGGCGGCGCAGGACGCGGCCGCTGATGCGCCCGTCGAGACCTTCGACTTCGACGTTGTAATCGTGGGCGCGGGCGCGGCCGGCATGTGGGCGGCGCTGGAAGCCTCCGCCGCCGGCGCCAAGGTAGCGCTCCTGGAGAAGCATAACACCGTCCTTCTTTCCGGCTGCGCCCTCTGCGGCGGCGCCATTCTCGCCAGCAACACCAAAGTCCAGCAGGAAGCCGGCATCGAGGACACGCCCGAGCAGCATCTCATTGACCACATGCGCATCAGCCGCATGACGGCCAACCCCGAGATCGTGGCTGCCTACACCAAGCTCAGCGGAGAGATCTGCGACTGGTTTTCCGATCGGGGCGTGGAGTTTCGCCTGGCCCAGTTCGCCCTCAACCACGAGCTTCCCACGCCGCGCGCTCACTGGACGCAGATTGACGGCGCCGACGCCGGCGGCAAGCCCTTCGCCGAGAACCTGATCGCGGCCGTGGAAGAGACCGACGTGGAGGTCTTCTACCTGACCGTGGGTAAGAAGCTCCTCACCGATGACGAGGGGGCCGTGGTCGGCATCCTGGCGGAGAACGCCGATGGCGCGACCGTTCAGTTCAACGCCAAGGCCGTGATCCTCTCCACCGGTGGCTTCCCCGCCAACCATGCCATGCTCACTCAGTACAACATGGCCCACTTCGAGAGCCTGGGCTATGCCCCCGGCGCCACCGGAGACGGCATCAACATGGGCGCTGACCTGGGTGCCATCCTCGACGATATGGACCGCGCCGGCTGCTTCCAGCTCATTCGTGGCGGCATCCTGGGCGCTTGGCCGGCCGGCAACACCCTCATGGTCAACATGAACGGCAAGCGGTACGTCGGCGAGCACTCCGAGTACATGACCACCATCCCCGCCATCCACGAGCAGCCCGACCGGCTCGGCTGGCTCCTGTTCGACAGCGCCATCGCCGAGGCCAACGGCTGGACTGAGGAAGTCCTCGCCGACGCCCTGAGCAAGGGCCTGTTGGCCAAGGCCGACACCGTCGCCGACCTGGCCAAGTGGATCTTCGTGGACGTGGACGCCATGACCGCCGCCGTCGAGGCCTACAACGCCATGTGCGAGGCGGGCGAGGACACCGCTTTCGGCAAGCCGGCCGAGATGCTGCTGCCCCTCGCGACCGGCCCCTTCTACGCCGCTCGCCTCTGGCCCAGCCGTCCCATGACAACCTACGGCGGCATGGTCATCAACGCCGACACGCAGGTCATCGGATCCGACCGCAAGCCCATCGCCGGCCTCTACTCCGCCGGTGACGACGCCTGCGGCCTGTTCGGCAAGAACTACCCCGGCTCCGGCACCGGCATCGGCGGCGGTATGGCCCTCGGTCGCGTCGCCGGCAAGAATGCCGCGGCGCTGGCGCTGGGCGAGTAGGCTCACCTAGAGCTCCATTGCCAGGCAGTCACGCGAGCCCGCACCAGGACGGTGCGGGCTCGCTTATTGGGCTCACGGGGGACGGTTGCGCTCAGGGGTCCATATCCGGGTACAGCTTCTTGATGCACTCCGGGCAGAGGGCGTGGGTAAAGTCGGCGTCGGAGTTGTCCCGCACGAACTCCTCTACCTGCTGCCAGTAACCTTGGTCATCGCGGACTTTCTTGCAGGCCGCGCAGATAGGGATGAGGCCGCTCAGAGTGCGGACGCTAGAGAGGGCCTGCTGTAACTCGGCGATGAGGGCGTCGCGCTCCTGCTCCGTCCTCCTCCACTCCGTGACGTCGCGGAGAACCACGACCCAACCGGACACCCGTCCTCCCTGCTTGAGGGGGGCGAAACGGATGTCGTAATGCGTCTGCTCTTCCGCCGGGCCCATCGTCACCGCAGTCTGGCCCGCCCCTGGATCGCCCAGCGCCGACGCCAGTTCGGGCCGGTGCACCAGGACATCCTGTACCCGCCTGCCGATGCTGGACTCGATCTCTGAACCCAGCATGTCCTTGGCAGCCGGGTTCATATCCGCGATGTGGGCGCGAGCGTCGAGCACCAGCACGCCGTCGCCGATGGA
>JAAYAV010000032.1 GCA_012719195.1 Anaerolineae bacterium
CAGGGGCGCATGGCAGCCATTATCACCGAGGCCCGCGCCGTCAAGCCGGGCCTGCCCATCTTCTACCACTCCGACGGCAACCCGGAAGCCATCATCCCCGAGCTCATCGAGATCGGCGTCACCATCCTCAACCCGGTGCAACCGGAGTGCATCGACCCAGTGCTGGTCAAGAGACGCTACGGAGACCGGCTCGCCCTCTGGGGCACCATCGGCACTCAGACCACCATGCCCTTCGGCACGCCCGAGCAAGTGCGCGCGGAGGTCAAACGTCGCATCGAGACCGTGGGGCAGGACGGGGGCCTGGTGTTGGGGCCCACCCACTCACTGGAGCCGGACGTGCCCTGGGAGAACATTGTTGCCCTATACGAGGCCATCGAGGAGTACGGGGAGTACCGGTAGGGACACGCACGCAAAGGCGCGAGGATGCGGAAGTAGAGAAAGGGCAGAAGACCGGTCGGCCTCCTGCCCCGTTGTACCGACGAAGTGGGGCGGTACTAGCTTGCCGTCAACTTCTGCTGGATCTCCTCGAAAGCCGGGAAGCTGCGCGTCTCGGCCTTGGAGTAGATGAGCTTGTCATCGACGCTGACCTCGAAGCGCCCACCGCTGGAGGGCTGAAGGGTGAGTTCCTCGATCTTGGTCTTGTAGACACTGAGCAGTCTCTCCGCCAAACTGGCGGCCTTTGGCAAGTAGCCTCAAGCGGTGCAGTATTCGATCCGGATTACCATGCCCTCTCCTCCTGGACTGGTATGGTGCCGATGGGCCTGGCACCCAGTATACGTGGGTCCGCCTCCCACTACAACCGACCGCCAGCCGTTCGCCCTGGCAGCCCGAGGAACAGCCCGGTGACGCCTGAAGCCGCCGACGATCTGATAGCCTACCTGCGGGACCTGAAGCTTGACGCCGAGCTACTGCAGGAACTGGAGCGCTGCCGGCCCGCCTGGCAGCGCTGGCTGCAGACAGCGCCCAGACAAACCATAACGCCGGAGCTGGCGCTGGACGGCCTAACGCTGCTCGCCCGCGGCGCCACCGACAGGCTACCGAGCGCGGACGAGGTGGCCGCCGACTATGGGTTGGTAATGGGCGCCCCCCGGCTTGCAGCATTGTGCTCACTGCTCCACTACCTACTGCTCCACGGGCGCGACTTCGATCTCTCTCTCCTCCCCCTGCTGCAGCCGCTGGAGGATGGCGCCCTACCTCTGGCGTGCGCCGCTGCCCGGCTGGCCACTCTGTCCGCCGCCGCCGATCTCCCCGCTCGGGCCGGCGCCCACAACCTCGATGAAGCCTTCGTCCAGGACGTCCTCGTTCGGTTGGCCGAACTGACCTTGGCCGATCCGGGTGGGGTTTTCCTGGCCGACCTGCCCGACCTGGCCTACGACCTCCGCCTCGCCTCCTACTACGCCGGCGGCTACTCGTTCTCCCTCCAGTCTTTCTACGGTCCCATCACCGTGCTCGACTGCCCTGACCCGCTCGGCCAGGTGGTGCTCCCGCTGGACGGCACGCGCTTCGACTCCGCCGGGTACTTGGCGCCTCCGGAGACCCCAGGCCCGAACGCATGGACGGCGCACGCCCAGCGGCAAGGCTCAGCGCTGGAGGCGAACGCGGCAGTATCCGCCGATGGTCTCTGCCGTCAGCAAGCGCTGCGGCTGGAGCTGGACGGGGTCACCACCGCCCTGCAACCGGGCGACGAGGCCCTAGAGCTGCACGTCCAACGAGGGGCCGACCTATCGCCGGAGGCGTTTGGCTCGGCCGTCCAGGCCGCGCGCGCGCACTACCGCCGCCACTTCCCCGAGCGCCGCCCCCGCGCCGTGTTCATGGTGTCCTGGTTGCTGGATGCGGTGGTCCGCGATCTCCTGCCGCAGACAACGCGGATCCGACGCTTCCAGTCGCTCTTCCGCCTCTATCCCGCTCGCTACGACGCAGCCTACGCCCGCGACTGCATACTCCGCAGCGAGGCAATCCGCCCGACCGCTTTGCAGCGGTCCCTGCTGGCTCTGGAACGGGCCGGCGGGCGTCTGCGCGAGGGCGGTGGCTTCATCCTATTGTCCTGAGGAGCAGCCACCACCAGAGGCAACCCGACAGGTATGACAAGGCCCAGGGCGGGGCCGTCCGCCCTGGGCATGCAGTCCTGATGCGTGCAAGCCTGCTCGAAGCCTAGTAGGCGGCGGACCGCCATAACTTCGGCAGCATCTGCTTGTACACGGTCTCGGGACCCGGACCGTCCGCCGTGTTGGTGATGGTGTGCACAACGGTCCCACCGGCCACCACTTCCACCGTGGCTCCGCTCCCGCTCACCGTCCAGCCCAGCCCGGGGTCCGCCTCGATCACGGTGTACTGCCCTGGCGTCAGCGCGGGCCAGCTCAGCATGCCACCGTCGTGGTCCGCCGCCCGGCATGCGCCTGCCTCGGTCCCCAGCGGGTAGCTAGGCCCAGTGAGGCAGATCTCAAACGTCAGATCGGTGTCGGGCTCGTTCGCGCTCCAGTCCACCACCTTGGCCACCTGCAGCATCCCAACCACCGGAGCGCCTCTGGTGACTGTCGCCTGGGCCGGCGCCGACTGGATGGTGCCGTCAGTAGCATAGGCGCTGTTGGTCAGCGAGCCGGCGTCCAGGTCCGCCTGGGTGATGGCATGACTGGCGGTGCAGGTGATCGCAGCCTGCGGCGCCAGCCCGGCCGATGTGTCAGGGCAGGTCACCGTCGCCTTGTCGTCCACCACCGTGATGTCGAACA
>JAAYAV010000273.1 GCA_012719195.1 Anaerolineae bacterium
CCCGGCGGCACCACCGCTGCCGGCCTCCAGGCCCTGGAGCGCGCTGCCGTCCGAGCGGCCTTCGTGGATGCAGTGCAAGCGGCGCGGCGCCGATCCCAAGAACTTGGAGGTAGCCGATGACCGGCTTCCTGTTGACCTTCATCAACCTCCTCTTTGAGGCCCTCAGCCTGGCCATTTTGGCGCGGGTACTCCTGTCCTGGTTTCAGGTGGACCCGTACAACCAATTCGTGCAACTGCTCTTTCAGGTCACCGAGCCGATCCTGGGCCCCTTCCGGCGCTTTGTGCCGCCTCTGGGGATGATCGACATCAGCCCGATCGTCGCTCTCCTAGTGCTGCAGGTGGCGCAGAGGGTGATAATCGGCACGCTCATAGGGCTGTTGTAGGGCTGATGACCGCCAGCGCACGCCTCACTGTCCGCGTCACCCCGCGTGCCGGCCGCGACGAGATCACGGGCACCCGGGATGGGGTGCTACAAGTCCGGCTCAAGGCACCGCCGGTGGAAGGAGCCGCCAATGCTGGGCTGGAGCGGTTCCTTGCCGACCAGCTGCGGGTGGCTAAGTCGGACGTGTCCGTGCTAACCGGCCATCGATCCCGCACTAAGCAGGTAGGCATCGACGGCCTGGATACTACCGAGGTGAACCGTCGCCTCGGCCTGTCCTCCTCCTAGTACGTGATTTGGACAAGGTGAAGCGCCATGTGTCTCGGTGATCCCACCGTCCGCCGATTGGTGTCGCTGGCGAGCGCCGACCTGAAGCGGCGGCTCGGCCCCAAGTCTCCCGTGCCGGAAGTGAAAGCGGTGGCACCGGTGGACTGGCCCGACGCAGGCCTCGGGTGCCCGGAGGCGGGCAAGCTGTACGCGGCCGTCGTCACCCCAGGATACCGGATCGAACTGGAGTCGGGCGGAGTCCGCTACCGCTATCACACCGACCGCGCCCGCGTGAAGCTCTGCACCGGAGGCACCAGTCGTGCGTGACACCCTCACCGAATCGGCCCGCTCCGCTGCCCAGACGGCCCTCAAGCACGTTCAGCACATCGCCGGGACCATCGGTCCCCGGCCGGTGGGTTCAAAGGCGGAGCAGGAAGTAGCCCGTTACGTTCATAAGCAGTTGGCGGCTGCCGGCCTGGTACCCAGTCACCACGGATTCGTCGCCCCAGCCACCGAGTGGCTGCCCTTCATGATCGCCGCCGGGGCGGTCGCGCTGGGCGTGGTACTGTGGCTGGTGTTTCGCGAGGGAGTAGCGGGGCCCTACCTGGGCGCAGTGGGGATCGGCTTCGGCCTCTGGGAGGTCTACGCCAAGCTGACCTTCGGCTGGTCGCCCCTCAGCAGCTTGGTCCCCCGCCGGGACACCCAGAACGTCGTCGCCTCCATCGAGCCTAGCGAGGAAGTGGGGCGCAACGCCGTCGTGTTCGCCCACCTGGACAGCCAGCGGACGCCGCTCCTCTTCCGCTCGCACGCCGCCCTGCGGGTGACCCTCGTCGTGGTCTACCTGATGATCGCGATCGGACTGGTCACCCTCGCTGCCTTCGTCGTGTCCTGGTTCGCCGAGGCGGCGCTACCCGCCTGGGTTGGCATTCCGGCGCTGGTGGTGTCCGTCGTGGGCGTCCTGGCGCTGCTGCAAGCGCAGCTGAGCCCCTACGGCCCGGGCGCCAACGACAACGCCTCCGCCGTGGGAGTAGCGCTCGAACTGGCGCGCTACTTCGAGAGCAACCGCCTCCGCCACACGCGGCTCTGGTTCGCCTTCACCGGCGCCGAGGAGACTGGCTGCCACGGTGCGGCGGCGTTTCTGGGCGCAGAGGGGAGCGAGCTGATCCAGGCCTACGCCGTCGCTCTGGAGGGGTGCGGCGTAGAACCGCCCGCCTACACCCTCCGAGAGGGCACCGTTAGCCGCTATCGCTCTAGCGCCGAACTGGTGCGCATACTGGAGCGGATGCAGGCGGCGAGCCCACACCTTGGCCTCCGCCCGGCCAGCATCCGCGGGGGCTACACCGAGGCCGGCGTGGCTATCAAGCGCGGTTATCGTTCGGTGGCCCTAGTCGGCCTGGACGAGCGAGGCGACATGCCCTACTGGCACACGATGGCCGACACCCCCGACAAGATCCGCCCGGAGGCACTCGCCGCCACCTGGGAGTCCATGGTCGGGCTCCTGCACGGACTGGATTCCCTGCCCATTTCGGTGAGGCTCACCTCGGTGGTCCCTCTCAGCGAGCGGACCTAGCGCCACCCTGGCAGCGCCCTTCTTGACACCGGCGGCGCTCGCCCGTACCTTGGGGTGGCGTCGGCCCCTTCGGCGCTAATCGAGTTCGGGCGGACTTCCTCATGATTGAACTTGCGTTCCTCGGCACCTCAGCCTCGGCACCCTCCGTGCGGCGCGGACTATCCGCCGCTATGGTGAGCCACCGGGACCGGCGTTTCCTCGTTGACTGCGGCGAGGGCACCCAGCGGCAGTTGCTCAAGAGCGGGCTCGGCTTCAAGCGTCTGGACACCATCCTGCTCACGCATGGACATCTGGACCACATTCTTGGCCTCGGTGGGCTCATCTCGACCTTCGCGCGCTGGGAAGCCATCGAGGACGTCCGCATCGTGGGCGGGCAGTGGGCGCTTGACCGGGTACGGTCGCTCATGGAAGTCGTCTTCGGTACGGGGGAGCCGCCCTACAGCATCACCTACCAGGCGGTGGCGCCCGGCCCCTGCCTGGACTACGACGACCTGCAAGTGATCGCCTTCCCGGTGCGGCACCGGGGACCGGGCTGCTTCGGGTATCTGTTCGAGGAGCGGGAGCGCCGGCCCTTCCTGGTGGAGAAGGCGGAAGCGCTCGGGGTGCCCCCTGGGCCGGAGCGAGCCGCACTAGTGCGAGGCGAGGCCGTGACGCTGGCGTCGGGTGTGGTGGTAACCCCGGAAGAAGTCCTCGGGCCGTCGCGCAAAGGCACTCGCCTGGCGTTCGTTGGCGATACAGCCAATACCGGGATGCTGCTGGAGCACGTACGCGGGGCGGATACCCTGGTGATCGAGTCGACCTACGTAGATGCGGAGCGCGACCTCGCCCGCCGGTTCGGCCACATAACCGCAGGCGAGGCGGCGCGCCTGGCCCGCGACGCGAACGTCACCAACCTGATCCTCACCCACATATCGCGCCGGCACTCGGACACTGAGGTGCTGGCCGAGGCCCAGGCCGTCTTCCCGCAGACTTCTGTGGCCCGCGACTTCGACAGCTTCCGCGTTTCGGCGGCCGACTAAGAGCGCCGGCCGCCGGTTGCGGACGTCTTCAGACTGTCGCCGGCGAGCATGCGCCGGCCCGCCAGGCGGCTAGGCCGCCTCTCGCAGCGATTCCGGCTCCAGGCCCAGGCTCACCAGCCAACCCCGTTCCAGTTCCTCCAGCCCAAAGCCGTAGGCTTCGGTCAGAGCTGCTTCTGCCGGGATCCCACCGGCCAGCAGCGCCAACAACTCATGCATGGGGGTAGCGCCGTACTCCTCGATCATGTACTCGGCGATGCTGTACGCCTGGCCGTAGAAAAGGTCGACCAATGCCGCGTCGCCGGGGTACGACGTCATGGATCGCAGGGAGATCAGCGTGCCCCGGGAGATGGCACGGTCTAGGGCTCGGGCGTTGTCGGCCGGAATCTCGCCCTCGCTGTACATGGCCAGCCCCTCGTCCAGCCAGCGAGGTATGTCGGTGAACGGGCCGTCGGTGTTCTGGTTCACGACGGCATGGGATAGCTCGTGCGCCGTCGTCTCCAGTATGTCACCGTCCGCACCCAGGAGCACCAGCGCATCCGACCCCATCGACATGCCCAGCGTCACCGTGCGTGAGTCGTAGGTCTCGCTGCGCGAAGGTATCGCGCCGGCCATGTCGCGCTGGGTGGCATAGATATATAAGCGTACGGAGCGCAGCGGATGCATCCCCGTTCCCTCGTGGATGCGATCCAGCGCCTCGCGTCCGGCCGCCAGGACCTTCTCCGCCTGGGCGGCATCGCGGTAGTAGAAGACCGTCAAGTCCCCGTCGCTCACCGACTGCCAGTCGAAGCGTCCGTCTTCGTAGCGGAAGGAGCGCTCGCTGCTGCGGACCCGGTGACCGTCCGCATCCTCCAGCTCCCAGCGGTAGTGAATCGTCACACCGGGGGCCATCATGCCTGACTCCAGTGTCCAGTCGTACTCCGCCACCACCCCGCTACCGGAGGCGAACTCGGCCGCGGCCCGGTTACGGGCCCGCTCGCCCTCAAGGCGGTACACCAGCCAGACGCGGTCCGGGTCTCGATCGACCTCGGCCTGAAGCTCGAAGCTCACTCCACGGCCGAACTGCACCACCGGGTCCGGCAGGGTGAACTGCGCCCAGTCATCGCCTTCCGCCAGCGCCGTCGACGACGTCGCCAGAAGAAGGCCAAGGAGCAGAACTA